>CAYYMM010000011.1:0-46503 GCA_964472395.1 uncultured bacterium
TGGATGTCCCGGAATCGCTCACGGCAGGTCTGCCGCACGAACTCAACAATCACTCCATGCGGTTTCTCACCGAGACACGCCACCTCCGCGAGATTCTCGTGACACTGGACACCCCGGCGATCCTCGTGATGAACGATCAGATGTATCCGGGTTGGGAAGCGGACATCAACGGCGATCCGGCCGAGTTATTCACGGCGGACGGCATGTTCCGAGCGCTGCGGCTCGAGTCGGGCGCAAACCATGTTCGTTTCCGGTACCGCCCGCTCACGGCGCGTCTCGGGCTGTTCTGCCTGTGCCTGGCGGGGCTGCTCTGCGGATTCGCGTTTGGAGGAGTTTTCAGACGAAAGGCGATGCCATGAACAACCACAAAAGCACCCATCGAGTTCCCGATCGCGATATCCGGATCGAGACAGATGGCGCGGGGTTCCGGTCCGGCCGCGAAGCGCTGGAGCTTGCGAATTTCGTTCCGGAGAAGACCTATGCGCGTGTGGCGGATCTGGGCTGCGGCGACGGGACGCTGTCAGTGATTCTGGCACAACGATCCGGCATCGGTGAAATATGGGCCTTTGATCTGGACGCCGAGACCTGCGGAAGGGCGGAACGAAACGTCGAGTCGAATCATCTGACGGGCCGGATCCGCGTGTTCAACCAAGACGTCCGCAAACTGCAGGGATTAGTCGCAAAGAGTTCTTTTCAACTGGCAATCATGAACCCGCCGTTCTTCGCTCCGGGACGGGATTTCCCCGGCGGGAGTGACTCGGAGCGCCGGAGCCGGCAGGAACTCAACGGAGGACTCCCGGTCTTTTTACAGGCGGCTCGTTATCTGCTCGCACACGACAGCGATCTCGTGATACTCTATCATCCCTCTCGGCTCGATCATCTGTTCTGCGAACTGGCCCGGACGGAATTCCGCGCGAAGGAGCTCAAACTGATGTATCACCGGGACGGACGGGCGCTGTTCGTCATGATGCGGGCCGTCAAGGGGGGGCGCGAGGGCCTGCGGGTGCTGCCTCCCGTGATTCTCCCGGAAACACTCCAATCGACTCAGGACGCTCTATGAAAGTTTTGCTGGCCGGACACAACGTGGATCGCGAGTTACTCGTCGAGTGGCATCGCTTTCTGGAACTCATGCTGGACTACTTGAATCCCGACCGGAGCCCGGATATTCCGAGACCCACCGAACTCGAACTGCGGGCGAAAATCCGCGAGTGGCTCCAGGCGGATAACATGACCCCCGAAACGCTCAGCGCGGCCTACGCCCGGATCAGCCGCGACCCGCGCCCGGTCGACCAGCTCCGGGCGGAATCGCGACAATGGGTCAGCAAGGCCCGCCGCTCGAACCGCTCGATCGTCTTCGGTCTGGGCCACAATTCCGTCGCGGAACACGCCACGTTCAATCTCGACGTGATCGGTCTGTCGCGCCTCGCCATGGAATCGCTCCAGATGCACCGACTCTGTTCCTATACCGAAAAGTCGCAGCGCTACATCCGGCTGGGCCAGGACTACATCGTTCCGGACGAAATTCACTCGATGGGCCTGACCGCCGCGTTTCAGGAATACGTCGAACGCCAGTTTGCACGCTACGAACGGATCAGCACGATTCTCGCGGATGCGCTCGGGAAGGACCCGTCCGACACCGGTGAGGACGCCCGGTATGTGCTCCCGCTCTGCGTCACCTCCCAGATGGGCCTGACGCTCAACGCGAGAAATCTCGAATACCTCCTCCGCTGCACGGCCTCCTCACCCCTGAGCGAAGTCCGCGAATTCGGACGGGCAGCATTCCGCGTCGTCGATGGCGTGGCCCCCTCCCTGATCAAATACACCGACTCGACCACCGCCCTGAGCGCACTGGATACGACGCTCCGCTCCCGGGGCGAGACGCTCCGCTCCTCACTGTCCGCCGATCCGCCGGGGAACCCGGGGCGAGACGTGACGCTGCTGTGGGCCACCCCCGACGCCGACCGCAAAGTGCTCGATGCGCTGCTGCTCCGCGCGGGCATTCCGCACGACGCTTCGACACTGTCACCCGACGACTGCCGCGGATTCTTCACCGCGCTTTACGGGAATCTGGAAGCGTGGGATCCGATGCCCCGCGAGTTCGAGTATGCCGAGGCCTGTTTCGAGATCCGGATCAGCGCCGCCGCCTTCGGCCAGCTCAAACGCCACCGGATGGCCACGCTGACCGCCGCGCCCTACGACCCTTCCGACGGCGTGACCCTGCCGCCCCTGTTCCACGGAACGGACGCGGTGGAGGTGTTCACGGAGAGCGTGCGGGACGCCGAGGCGATGTTCGAGGCGATCCACACACGAAATCCCGCTGCGGCGCCCTACCCGCTGCTCAATGCGCACCGCCGCTGCCTGAGAGTGCAGATGAATGCGCGCGAACTGAATCATCTCGCGAGACTGCGGCAGGACCAGCACGCACAATGGGATATCCGCTCCATCACGGGACAGATGATCGAAGCGGCGCGCGAGGCCATGCCGCTGAGCCTTCTGTTTGCGTGCGGCAAGGATGCGTTCGACGAGACCCGCAAGCGGCTGCTCGATCCGGGAGATCCCGCATGACCGGCCGAAACCAGGCATCGGCGGTCGTCCGGCAATCGCGTCTCAAACCCCTACTCCGGCGTCATCCCTGGGTCATGTCCGGGTCGATCCGCGAGATCCGGGGCAGCGTCGGGCCGGGGGGTGTGGTCCGCGTGCTGAGCGAAGCCGGGGAGCCGATTGGCTGGGCACACCTGAATCCGGCATCCCAGATCCGTCTCCGGATGCTGACGTTCGGGGAATCGGATTTCGACGAAACACAGTGGCTCGACGGGATGCTCAGGGGGGCGATCGCGCGGCGCGAGGGGATGTTCGAACCGGCGGTCACGGACACTTACCGTCTGGTCTACTCGGAAGCCGACGGATTGCCGGGGCTGATCGTCGACCGCTACGCGGAACATCTCGTCGTCCAGACGCTGACGGCCGGGATGGATCGCCTCAAACCCCTCATCACACAATGGTTGATGGAGCGATTGCGACCCGAGGGTGTTATCGAGAAGAACGCGGTGGCGGCGAGGCGGCAGGAAGGGTTGCCGGATTGCGAAGGCCTGCTGGTGGGAGCGACTCCGTCCGGGACGATGAAGATCCGGGAAAACGGGTTCCGGTATGCGGTGAATCTGCTGCATGGCCAGAAGACCGGTTTTTATCTGGATCAGCGCACCAACAAGCTCCGGGTGGCCGAGTATTGCGCGGGGCGGGACGTGCTCGACGCGTTTTCATACACCGGATCGTTCGCGGTGCATGCTCTGGCGGCAGGCGCTCGGTCGGCACTCCGGATGGACAATTCCGCGCCGGCGCTCGAGGCGGGACGAGGCAATCTGGAACTCAACGGGCTGGACAGTGCGAGGAGCGACGCCGTACGGGACAACGTGTTCGAAGCGCTCAGGCGGTTCGCGGGCGAGGGCCGGAAGTTTGACCTGATCGTGCTCGACCCGCCCAAACTCGCGCCGCTCCAGAGCCACGTCGATCACGCGATGCGTGCCTACAAGGATCTGAATCTGCACGCGATGAAATGCCTGGGGCCGGATGGCATTCTGGCGACCTTTTCATGCTCGGGGGCGATCGACATGCAGTCGTTCCAGGAAGCACTGCGTTGGGCGGCCAAGGACGCCGGGCGGGATGCGCAGATTCTGCAGACGCTTGGGCACGGCCCCGACCACCCGATCCGTCTGTCCTTCCCCGAGTCGGCCTATCTGAAAGGTGTCATTTGCAGGATGTTATGATGAATAACGCGTTATGATGAGGAGGTGCCGGATGAGCGACGCGATGGTGATACGACGAGCGGACATGGGCGATGCCTGGACGATCGCGGCATTCAATGTCGCGATGGCTCAGGAGACTGAACAGCGCACGCTGCCCGGTCAGACGGTGCTCGACGGGGTCCGCAACCTGATCGCGCATCCCGAATACGGATTCTATCTCGTGGCGGAATCCGACACTCGTCCGGCGGCCTGCCTGCTCATCACCTATGAATGGAGCGACTGGCGGAACGGTTTGTTCTGGTGGATCCAGAGCGTCTATGTGCAGCCCGGATTCCGCCGGCAAGGCATCTACCGGAGAATGTATCAGGAACTGAAAACCATGGCGGCCGCCGAACCAGGTGTCTGCGGCTTCCGTCTGTATGTCGAGAAGGACAACCTTCCCGCGCGGAAAACCTATTCCGATCTGGGAATGGAAGAAACCCCGTATCGCATGTATGAGGAGTTGATCACACGATGAAAAAGCTGCTTTGTGCCGCACTGACGGTCTGGTTCGCTTCTTTTCTGTTCTGCGCATTCCCGTCCGACGCCCGTTCTGCAACCGTGCCGGACGACGTCCGCCTGGCGATCCAGCGCGACGGGTCGGCGGATTGCCTGATCGTTCTGACCGACCAAGCCGACCTCTCCCCCGCAAATCGTCTCGTGACCCGGGAATCAAAAGCCCGATGGGTGTTCGACACACTCCGGAACACCGCGGACACCAGCCAGCGCTCCCTGCGGGCCCAACTGGATCAGGTGCAGGTGCCATATCGCGCCTTCTGGATCCGGAACATGCTCCAGGCCCGGCTCGATTCCGATCTGCTCGAACGGATCGCCTCCCGTGAGGATGTGCGCGACATCCTCCTCAACCGGCGTGTCCGGGCGATCGATCCGACAGAAATCAATGCGGAACCGGCAGGGCGGGAGCGCGCGGTCGAGTGGAACATTACGCAGATCCGCGCATCCGATGTCTGGGCGGAATTCGGCGTCAGAGGTGAGGGGATCGTGCTGTGCGATCACGATACGGGCGTCGACTGGGAGCATCCCGCGCTGCAGCCGTCGTATCGCGGCTGGAACGGGTCGACCGCGGATCACAACTACAACTGGTTCGACGCGACCGGCACCTCGGCGACCGTCCCGCTGGACGACAACGGCCATGGCACGCACACGACCGGCACGATGGTCGGCGATGACGGAGGGAGCAATCAGATCGGGGTTGCGCCAGGAGCGAAATGGATTGCCGTGAAATGCATGGATGCCGAGGGCAGTGGCGAGGCAGCTTGGTTTCACGCGGGATTTCAATGGATCCTGGCGCCGACGGATCTGACGGGGGCGAATCCCGACCCGGCGAAAGCACCGCACGCCATCAACAATTCCTGGGGTTTTCCCGGCGGGGATGACCAGTTCCAGGACGATATCGATGCGCTGATCGCGGCGGGGATATTCGTCGAGGTTTCCGCCGGAAACGAAGGCACAGCGTGCTATACGCTGCGTTCACCCGGTGATTACGAAAACGTCTTCACCACCGGATCCACGAATCGCGGCGGACTGTTATCCGCGTTTTCGAGCCGGGGACCGTCGGTTCTGACGCTGGTCGCCAAACCCGATGTGGTCGCGCCAGGAAGCAACGTGCGCTCGGCGGTCCCGGGAGGGACCTACGGAGCGGGCAGCGGGACCTCGATGGCCGGACCTCATGTGACCGGCATGATCGCACTGCTGTGGTCCGCCAATCCCGCGCTCGAAGGCGATATCCCCTCGACCGTCGCAGTCATCCGGGCATCGGCATGGGCCACGGATACGAACGAATGCGGCCCGTCGGATGACCGCAGCATCCCGAACAACGCATACGGATCGGGCGAAATCGATTGCTATCTCGCGGTCCGCGATGTGCTCGAACCGGTCTCACAGGGCCGAATGTTCCTGAATCGGGCCGCGTTCGCGTGTGAGAGCTTCATCGGTATTCAGGTCGCCGATTCGGATCTGACCGGCACCGGAACGCTGATCGTCGGGATCCGGAGCACGACCGAGACCACTTCCGAACCCGTCACGCTGACTGAAACCGTCGCGGGCATGTTTGCCGGAGTCATGGCGATCGTCGAGGGAACGGCGGCGGCCGACGGGAGTCTCCAGGTGCATCATGGCGACACGATCACGGTGACCTATCACGACGCCGATCATGGGGGCAGCCCCGGAGACGTGACGGAAACCGCGACGGTCGACTGTATACCGCCGGCCATCACGAATCTCACAGTCCAGTCCGTTACCTCAACTTCGGTCACCGTTTCATGGACGACGGATGAACCGGCCACGACGATCGTGCAGTACGGCGACACCATGCCGCTGGCCGGAGTGTTCGAGCAGACCCGACTTGCCACCTCCCATTCCGTCATGATGACAGGGTTGTCCGAATGCACAACCTATCAGTACTGGATCGGATCGGCCGACGAAGCGCTCAACCTGACGACAGACGACAACGGCGGATCGAACTACAGTGTTAAAACGTTCAAGCGATTTGTGGCGTTGAACGAGTCCATGGACAGCGATCCGGGTTGGACGATCACGGGGGGAGCATGGGCATGGGGAACGCCGACAGGGCAGGCCGGCGATCCGACGAACGGCCGGACCGGCAACTCGGTCTACGGATACAATCTCAATGGGGCATACGAAAACAACATGCCGGTCTACGCGCTCGAATCCCCCGTCATCGATTGCTCGGCGGGGATCGGTACGACGCTCTATCTGAGTCTCTGGCTGAACGTGGACAGTGCGGCGCGTGACCATGCCGCCTGGGATGTCTCGACGGACGCCGGATCCACCTGGATGACACTGTGGCAGAATGAAAATTATCCGATGGTCATGGATTTCTGGTTCGATGTCGAAGCACCCGTTGGAGGGTTGCTCGATGGCGAAAGCCAGGTGAAATTCCGCTGGACCATGGGACCGACGGACTCGACCGTGGCGATGGGCGGCTGGAACATCGACGATTTCCGGGTCGAGTTCGATGCGGACTGCGACTACGTCCCGCCGACGCCGACCCCCTCGCATGAACTGGGTGTCCGGCTTGAGTTGCCCGAGATGGCGCATCCCGGTGAGCCGTTTCGCGTGACGGGCTATCTGGACAATCCCGACGCTCCACGGGAGAATGTTCCGGTCTTCTTCGTTCTGGATGTTTTTGGCGATTATTGGTTCTGGCCGTCCTGGGTGCATTATGTGCCGGGCACGTCGACCGTTGATTTCGCTTTCCGGGATCTGCCGACCGGGACAACGACCGAGATCGTCATTCCGGAATTCGTCTGGCCGGACACGGGCTCCGCAACGGTCACCGACCTGCGTTTCCTGGGCGCAATGCTGACGCCGGACATGGCGGCGATCATGGGTGAGCTGGCTGTCGCTGAATTCGGGTACAGTCCGTAACCGGGTGTCCGGGTGGCGCGGGTGCAGGCGTTCTTTGATGCTTGATCACTCTTCAGACTTGCTGAGCAACCTTTGCTTACCTTTTCTGGCTGGGGTTTACTGTATTTAACGCTTCGACAAGCTCAGCGTCCGGGGAAATCGCTCAAGGACGCTTCGACAGGCTCAGCGTCCGGGGAAATCGCTCAAGGACGCTTCGACAGGCTCAGCGTCCGGGAGATGCAGGAGTCTCACATCCGACGACAATAACAAGCCCGAGAAAACCGTCGATGGTCAGGCGATCTCCCGTTGCGATACAACGTGTCGCATCCGTTATCCCGGTGATGCAGGGGATGCCGTATTCGCGTGCGATGATGGCGCCATGCACGAGCATGCCTCCGCGGCGCTCGACGATTCCACTGCACAACGGTGCGACGAAGGTCATGTTCGGATCGATCGAATCACAGATCATGATCTCGCCCTGCTGAAACGAAAACAGATCGCGGTCGTTCCGGATGACACGCGCCCGTCCGCGAGCAATCCCGGCCACGGCGGGCTGGCCGTACGCCTGTCGGATCCGCAACATCGGCGCGTGCTCCGATGGCGTCGCCGAGATGCCGGCGTTCAGGAGAGACTCAGGGAGGATATCGAGTACATCCGTATCGGTCACGCGATCCGGATCGAGAAGTCCCCTGCGAGACAAACGCTCGGTAGCCTCCCGCAAAGCGACACGGTAGATTGACTCGATCTTCCCGAGCAGAATGTTATCGTCATCACGCAACCGGTAACTTGTCCGCGCAAACTCAATCAATTCGCGCGCCTTCTGCCGGTCTTCCTCGTCGAAACTCCCGATGAAACGGGCCTCGAGTGCCTCCCGATCCGAAAGCGTCGGGATCGTCTCCGGTGCATGTCCGTTGGTGAGCTGCAACAGGAGACGCAGCACGGCGTGCTGGTTTTCGCGGGAAGCGAGAATGGCCGAGAGATGCGCGGCGGAAGTTTCAATCGTCCGGATCAATTCGAGAATCTGCGGATCCTCAAAATCGCCTTTCCGGATTGCATCGGCGAGCCCCGGCCTGGATGGAATCGACCGGGCGATCGCACGGAGCGTATCGTTGCGCCGGACGCTGATCATGGGGGTGCCGGTCAGCAGCGTGAGAAACTCGAAGGGATCCGCGGGTTCCATACGATCGTTGTATTCCCGGCCGAACTGGCGGATGCCGTGAACCAGTGGGATGAAATGACTCCAGTAATGCGTCCGCCAGGTCTCATAGAACCGCCTCCGGCGCAGCACCTCATTGAGCAATTCGGCATCAGACAGATCCGCGAGCGCTTCATCCCGGAACAGGTCGATTTCGGCCTGAATCCGAGGGTAGTTGACCGTTTCGAGCGTTTCACGGAGCATTTTGAGTTCGGAGTGATTGCGCGTGAGATTCTGCTGCCAGGAACGCTGCTCGAAGATACCAGCCGAGACGCCGTTCTGGCCGCAGTTCGAACAGGGCCGGATATTGAGCGTCAGAGGAATATGATTGCGGACCGTCCACTCGATGCACTGTGGCTTGCCGGCGGCCGCTTCGATCCTGAGACTCATTTCGGCGATCCGACGCAAATCGTCCGAAGTCAGCGGCGCACGTCCCGAGACATCATCCGTCGCCGGAACCACCCGAACACCAGACTGCGTGATCGTGACGACCTGCCGACGATCGCCGGGTTCATGCCCGAGAATCCGGATGTCACGCCGCAGGAGTGTCCAGATGTCGGGCGAAATGGACTCTTGCGCGAGCAACCGGTTCTGGCCGTGAACAGCCTCTATCTGCAGAACATCCTCCCCCTGCGAGATGCGCGTGAACGCAAAGCCCGACGCATCTGCCTCGATCGTGGGCTGCAGCAACACGGCCATACGCGACCGGTCACTGCTCAGCCCGAGTTCCTGATTGAGCAGGATGGCGTCGTAAGACCACAGCGACGACCAGACGAGCCGAATGTGCCGAATGATCGCTTCCGCGCCCTGAATCGCGAGATAGGAATCGTGCAGATCCGAGAATTCATGCGTGATCTCGGGGTCCGTCACGACCGATGATCGGACGGCCACCAGCCGCTCACCGAACAACTCCGATATCTCCTGGGTGAGGGGTGAGGCGATTTCCGGGGGCAGCGGGGTTCTGAGAAACAGGTTGCGGATCTGGAGAGACAGGTCCCAGACCTCCTCCCAGCGCATGTCCTCAAAGCGTTTCCGGTTCAGGATCACAGGGAGCCGCGGCTTGAGGCCGGTCTTTTCGAGATAATACGAGTAGACACGGCTGCTCACACACCATGTCTCCGGGACGGGGATTCCATGTTGCACGAGATCCATGTAGGCCAGACCCTTCCGCCCGACCAACTCGCCGTCATACTCGTGTTCTGCATCGATCCGCATGATGATCTTCATCGGGAAAACTCCATCATCACGACGTTCTGGAACCGACTCACGAAGTGATACTGAAGGATTTCGACAGAGATCAATGCGCAATTCGGCGACTGGACGAACTCGGCCAGGCAGGGGTGTTTGGAGAGAAACCGGGCGGAGATCTCAGCATGTGTGCCGGGATCGGTGATTTCGACAGCCGTCCCCATGATCGTCACCGCAGAAGCCTCATACAAGTCAGACGCATCGTTCCTCCGGTTGTCGATCAAGAGCGACACATGGGGATCCAGAAGTAGATTCCGGAATTTCCGGGTGTCACGCAGCGTGGCGAAGACGATCGATCGGAGATCCTCCGAGTGAAGAAATCCCACAAGACTCACGTAGGGGGACCCATCCATCGAGGTTGCCACGACCGCCAGTCGCTGGCTGTCGAGCAGATGCCGGATCATCAGAGTCAGTTCAGCGTGATTCATCTTGAGCGCCTATTCCATGGAGGCGGTTGATCGAGTTCATGTAGAGCCGGTCCATGCTCTCATTTATACGGATCTGTTTCCGGAAATTCCACACCGGAATAGGATCACTACCGGATCGAGAACGGTTCGGTGACGAGCGCACCCCAGAGCGATCCGTTGGCCGGATTGAGCGATCCGCAGTGAAACGCGCCGTCGATCCCGATCGCCAAGTCGGGGACGATGAAGTCGAAAATGTCCGCGGACGCCGTGAAACCGGCATCCGATATAAATGCATATCCGAATGGTTCAGAAGAAAACGAGGGAAACGCAGGGATGGGCGAAATAAAAAGAAATTCGCCCGCGACATCCAAAATCATATACAAAATCAGATCAAGCGGTTCCTCGGTGCGGTTTTCGAGCGACAATCGGACCGTAAACCGGTCTCCGGACGTGTATTCCGTCTGGTTGCAATCGAGCGCTGCCGCGAATTTCTGCACACCGACCTTGATGAGGTGTTCACTGCGCGCCGTCATGGGGTATCCGCGACTGTCCACCGCCTGAAGCGTGAAGGTGTAGGTGCCGGATTGGATCGGGAAACCCGACATCGCTCCGTCGGCGGAGAGCGTGATACCGGGGGGCAGCGTTCCCTGAACGAGCGACATCGTGATGGGGGGCGTCCCGTTTGCGGTGGTGATCTGCTCGGAGTAGATCGCGCCGTAAGCAGCCGACACCAGGCGGCGTTCGTTGGTGATCCGGAACTGCGACGGGCCGGGGTTCACCCATTTGAGCACTTGGTTGTCCGGATCGAGCGTGATTGCACGGGGGATCCCCTCAACGGGAACATCGAACGTGTTGCGCAGGGCATCGAGCGTGATCGGCGAGTCGAACACCCCGGAGTCCGTCACAACGCGCAGGATCATCGGGAGTGTATAGTACAGGCCGTCGCCCTGGACCTGATCGATCGAGATGGCGACCGAGAACCCCTCACTTGCGGGGGAGTAGTCCCAGGACACTTCGAGCGAGGGGCGGTCCACGCGATGGAGCCACTGATCGAAGAACCATGACAGGTCGCGTTCCGAGACGGTTTCGCAGAGCGAGATGAATTCATCGGTCGAGGCATTGCCGTAGCGGAACCGATCATCCGCGAAGTAAGTCCGGAGGATGTCGAAAAAAATATCGTCCCCGAGCATGCCTCGGAGCATGTGGAGCACCCAAGCGCCTTTGAGATAGACCGTATCGCCGAAGAGCTGGACCGGATCGTAAACCGTGCCGGCAAACGGTTCGCTCGCGTAGCCTGTCATGATGGCGTCGAGTGCGGCCGGACCGAAGCGGTATTCCGTGTAGAGCGCGGCCGAGTAGGTGGCGAAACCCTCGTTGAGCCAGATATCGGGCCAGGTTTCCATGGTGATGCAGTCGCCCCACCACATGTGCGCGAGTTCGTGGGAAACGAGATTCATCAGGCCGTGACCGCTGATGTATTCCTTGTTGATATGCGTGATCGTCTGATGCTCCATGCCTCCGCCGGTGTTGACCGCGACCTGGCCATATTTTTCGAGCATGAAGGGGTATTCGCCGAACGACCGGGCGAAATATCCCATCATGTCGACCGTGTCTGCGAAATCGATCCGGGCCGGGGTTTCGAGATCCGGTGGGATAAAGACCGGCACCGGAAGCTCGGTCTGGCCGTCCAGGGAGAGGTACGTGTAGTCGATCCGCGCGTAATCGGCGCCGGCGCAGGACACGAGATACGTGGCGAGGACGTAATCCGTGGACCAGCTCACCGTGTGCGTGCCGTCGCCGTGATCGACATCGCCCGTCAGAAGACCGTTCGAGGCGATCTCCATCCAGTCCGGGACCGTCGCGTGAACCTCAACGGTGGCCTTGTCGGTCGGCTGATCGTTGCATGGCCACCATTCACGGGCGCCGGTCGGTTCGGCCATCGTCGAAAACATCGGGAGGCCCTGGTGATCGGTGAAAACGAAGGTCCAGAATCTGGGCGTGCCGGTGTAGATGATGTCGATGGAGAATTGTTCGCCCGTCGAATATGGGTGATCGAGGGTGATATCGAGCAAGCTGCCTGTGCGCGTGAATGGCAGATCCTGTCCGTTCGACTGGATGGACAGCACCGTCATGCGGTCCCCCAGATCAAATTGCGCAACCGAAAGGGCCTCGATGGTGCTTTCCACCGAGATGACCGTGCGGGCCGTCAGGGACCGCGATGTGAATTCGGGGGTCAGATAGAGCGCGTAGTGGGTGACGTCATAGCCACGGTCGGAGCGGTATGAGAAGGCCGGAGAATGAGACAGAGCGTCCATTTTCCGGGCGGCGATATCGCGGGTCTGATCAACCCAGACGGCGGGGTCCGGCGCAAGAACGGATCCCTGGCAGGGCGTCAGGATCCACAGGGTCAGGGTGGCGAGAAACATCAGGCGGAAGTTGTTCATATTGCAGGGGCCTCCGGGGGTTGATCACGTGTATCAGGGGTTGTTCGCGTGCCGTTCTTTCTGCACGGGAAAGACCTATATGACATATAGGGATGTCAGTCCGATAAGTCCAGCACTTTGGCATATTGGAATCCCCCACACGCACTGCCCCCGCTCCCCATCCCCATACTGGAAAAATCCCCTCCGTTCTATTAGGCTGTATCCGGTATCCTGTCCCGGAACCCAAACCCTATCCAGGAAAGGCCCCCCATGAATCGTTTTTACAAATTTGTTCGGGCGATGCTCGTCATCGCCCTCCGCATATACGTTACCCCCATGAATCAAATTATTAAACATGTTCGGGCGATGCTCGTCATCGCCCTCCGCATATACGTTACCCCCATGAATCAAATTATTAAACATGTTCGGGCGATGCTCGTCATCGCCCTCCGCATATGGGCAACACCTCGAAGGGCGATGACAAGCATCGCCCCTGTCATCATCATTTTGTGCGGTGTTGTGTCTTGTACCCCTCATTCTCCGGGTGTTCACACCCAAACGGGCACAACCGCTGCCCATCGGGACGCCGGAGAACCCCTCACCCTGACGATTCTGTTTTTCAATGACCTGCATGGGTATCTGATGCCGTTTACGGTGAAACAGGACGATCGGAAGGTTGAAGTGGGCGGAGTGGCGCGGCTGGGCGGGCTGATCCGGTCGATTGAAGATGAGAATGAAGCGAAGGGGATGGCGACGCGGGTGCTGGTGGCCGGGGATATCTTGCAGGGCACGCCCATGTCGACCGAGTTCAAGGGAGCGCCGGACATCGAGATCCTCAATCGGATCGGCGTCGATGCGATGACAGTGGGGAATCATGAGTTCGATTTCGGGTTTGACAATTTCCTGAAACTGAAGAGTGCGGCGACGTTTCCGATCATCAGTTCGAATATTGCGCTGGCCGGGTCGGGCGAGTTGCTCTGCACGCCATCCGTGGCGATCGATATCGGCCGGGGACTGACCCTGACCGTTATCGGAGTGACCACGCAGCAGCTCATGCAGACGACGAAACCGTCGAACGTGAAGAACCTGCAGGTGTTGGATCCGATCGAGGCCGTGCGTAAGGAGTATCAAACCGCGATTGGACTCGGGCCGGTGATTCTGCTGTCGCACAGTGAAGCGCGAACCGACGAGGCGATCGCGCAGGCCTTGCCGGGGTTGACGGCGATCATCGGCGGGCATGATCAGATCCTGCTGAATCCGAGAAAGCTGGTGGGGAAGGTGCCGGTGTTTCAGGCGTTCGAGAAAGGGCGGTATCTCGGGCGGCTGGACCTGTCGATCGATCCGAAGACGCGCAGGGCGGATGTGGCAGCATGGACGTATCTGCCTATCGATGCGACGATCGTGGGTGATCCGGCGATCGAAGAGTATCTGGCCGGATTCCAGGCGAAACTCGACGAATCCTTCAAGGCGGTCATCGGAACCAACGCGGTGTATCTCGATGGCGACCGCGGTGTCATTCGCTACGAAGAAACGAATCTCGGAGACTGGGTCACCGATATCATGCGGGAACACACCGGGGCGGACGTCGCGCTCCTCAACAGCGGGAGCTTGCGTGCGAGCATCGACGAGGGCCCGATCACCGTTGAGGAGGTGTTCCAGGCCATGCCATATGCGAACGAAATGCTGACCGTGGAGGTGCCGGGGAGCGTGATCGAGGCCATGCTGAGGCGCTCGGTGAGGGGGACACGGGCGGATGAGGACGGCGGGTTTCTGCATGTGTCGGGGCTGCGGTTCCGGATCCGCGATGGTGTGCCCGAGGCGATCGAGGTTGGCGGGAAGCCGTTGAATCCGGAGGCGACGTATCGGCTGGCGATCACGGATTTCATGGCCGAGGGGGGAGACGGCTACGAGATGCTCGTGGGGCTGGAGGCCTATCGGACGGGGTTGCCGCTGCGGGAGCTGATCGTGGATACGGTCTGGATGCGGGGAACGATCGAGATGCGGACGGACGGGCGGATCGAGCGGCGGTAGCGGGAGGTCCGAATCAGGATCGATAGGTTGTCTCGTGACGGCGAATCGTGAGGACCGATGAGCGCGGGAATGATCACACTACTTCGATCGCCATGCCCCCTCCCGCATCCTCCGGATCAATTCATTCGTCGAACTGTCATGATGCACCGCGTCATCACTCTCCAACTCCCCCACAATCCGCTCCGCCAGCACCTTCCCCAACTCGACCCCCCACTGGTCGAACGAATCAATGTCCCAGATCGAACCCTGCACATACACGATATGTTCATACAACGCGATCAGCGCGCCAAGACTCTCCGGGGTCAACCGTTCGAGCAGAATCATGTTCGAGGGCCGATTGCCCGGAAACACCCGATGCGGCACAAGCGCCTCCTTGGTTCCCTCACCCCGCACCTCTTCCTCGGTCTTCCCGAACGCCAACGCCTCGGCCTGCGCCAACGCATTCGCCACAAGCAACTCGTGATGCCGCCCGACCCGGTGGAGAGGCTCGATGCACGCCAGAAAATCACACGCAACACGCTCGGTGCCCTGATGAATGAGCTGATAAAACGAATGCTGCCCGTTGGTCCCCGGCTCCCCCCAGATCACGGGACTCGTCCGATATGTAACGGGCTGCCCTCCCGCGGTCACTCCCTTGCCGTTGCTCTCCATCAGGAGTTGCTGCAGATACGCCGGGAATCGGCTCAGATACTGCTCATACGGCAAAATGGCAACCGACGAAATCCCTAAAAACTGAGTGTTCCAGATCCCGATCAACCCCATCAGTACCGGCAGGTTTTCTTCAAACGGAGACTCCCGGAAATGCTCGTCCATCCGACGAAACCCGCCCAGCAACTCACTGAAACGCTCCGGCCCGATCGCGACCATGAGCGACAACCCGATGGAGGAATCGAGCGAATACCGTCCCCCGACCCAATCCCAGAACCCGAACATGTTGGCCGTGTCGATCCCGAACGCCGCCACCTTGTCCGCATTCGTCGAAACGGCCACAAAATGCCGTGCGACAGCGGCCGGATCGCCCAGCGCATCGACGATCCATGCCCGTGCTGTCTGGGCATTCGTAATGGTCTCACGGGTCGTGAACGTTTTCGACGACACGATAAACAGCGTTTCCGCAGGATCGATTCCTTCGACGGCCTCGACGAAATCCGTCGCATCGACATTCGAAACAAACCGGAACGTCATGTCGCGGCGGGAATAACTCCGCAACGCCTGGTAGGCCATCACCGGCCCGAGATCCGACCCGCCAATGCCGATGTTGACGACGTTCCGGATCGGTTTCCCGGTATACCCGAGCCAGTCCCCCGACCGGACGCGCCGGGCAAAATCCGTCATCCGGTCCAGCACGGCATGCACCTCCGGCACGACATCGATGCCGCGCACACAAATCGATTCACCCCGAGGCGTTCTCAGGGCAACATGCAGCGCCGCACGATTCTCGGTCACATTGATGATCTCCCCTCGAAACATCCGCTCGATGCGCTCCTTCAACCCGGACTCTCGCGCCAGCGCCATCAGCAGATCCAGTGTCCCTGCGGTGATCCGGTTCTTGGAGTAATCCAGGTAAATCCCGGCTCCGGACGCACAAAACCGTGTCCCGCGTGAGGGGTCCTCAGCGAACATATCGCGGAGGTGCCAGGAACCGAGTATCCGGGCATGGTCTATCAGGCGCATCCAGGCGGGGCGTTCCGTGAGCGGCTTCATCGCGGCATTCATGAGACTCTCCTTTGGGAAACCCGGAGTTTTACCCGGGATTGTCGTGTGGATCCTTCGAAACAATTGTAGCGAATGGCGCTCGGAGCGCAACAGCGAGTTTTCAGGATTCGTCGCCCCTGTTGCCTTCTTTTCGTTCAACACACATATTGATTTTTATGATAATTTTAGAATGAACTCGAGATGATTTTTTCATTTGTAACGGTTATTTTTATTGTGATTACTTTTGTTTCAATATCAGTCTTTGCTTCCGAGCGCTGGCCCTTCCCGTTCTGGCAACACGGATGGGACTGCTTCACCATCTGGTCCATCACCAACATGCACCCCACAGACAGTATTTTATGTTTCTTCGAGCTTCGGGAACTTGATGGCTCGCAGATCGTTTACAAAGCATTCACGATCGGTCCGGGTACCAGCTGCCAGCCAGCAACGGAAGGCGCGGATTGGTACCCGTATCTCGGGGAAGACCGCGTCGGTTACGGCACCTACGACGTCCGCACCCCATTCAACTCTCCGGAATACGACTGCGTCTATGTATGGGCCTGCGTGTACGGTCATGGCTACTACCAGACGGAATCATTCGGCAGCGGACACATGAGCCCGGGATATACGATCGTCGATACCAACAATCCGCACGGATATACCCCTCCGGGCAAATCCTTCCGCACCGGGCGTCCGAACCGGATCCAAACGGGTGTCAGTCTGGCGGACTCACAGCCATCGAAAGTCAGAAGCCGGGCCGCCCGCCGGTCAGTCGCCCGCTATCGTATCGTCGATTGACCCGGCTGTCCCGGCCGGTTCTTCCGCTTCCCGCGCCCGTGTGTTCACAGGGATTCCGTCACGAGTGAGCGTGCCTTTGACCCATTCCAGATCGAGACGGGCGGCGAGTGCATCGCGCTGGGCTCTGGCGAGATTCGATTTGGCGAGATTCGCGTTGAGCTGAGCGTCTTCGACATCGAGATGCGTCTTGACTCCGAGTTCATACCCGCGTTCAGCCATTGCCAGCAGCCGATCGGCCTGTTCCACCGTTCCCTCCATCCCCCGCAGCAACTCTTCGGTTTCATGCAGGGTGTTCACGGCATCGCGCACCTGCAGCGCGATCGAGTCCTTCAGCTTGGATTCCTCGATCCGATACCCCTTCAGTTCACTCCGCGACTGAGACACCTTCCCGCGAGTCCGGAATCCATCGAAAAACGACCAGCTCAGATACACACCCACATTCCATAACCGGTCATCCGTTGTTTCCCGGTCGATCTCGATCTGCCGAACGCCATATCCTGCCTGCAGATCGAGCCTCGGCTTGTCCAGCGCATTGTATATCTTCACCAGTTCCTCGCCGATCTGAACGGTGTGCCGGATGTTCGCCAGCTCAGGTCGTTTGTCCGTCGCTGTCGCCAGACACTGCACATAGTCTGCCTCAACGGTATCCGGCGTGAACAACTCACCGGCAATCCGAACCGGATACTCGGCACCGATCAGGAACCGGAGTCGGTCATTGAGAATCCGGAGGGCGTTTTCGGCCTTGAGCGCATCGGGACGAGCATTACGCACAGCCACATCCGCCGCGAGCACATCGTAATCCGTCGCCACCCCGGCGGCATGCCGGCGTTCGGCTTCATCGAGGTGCCGGATTTTCTGGTTCAGGTTTTCAATCGCGATAGCATGCATGTATTGTGCGAGCAGGATGTCGTAGGAGGTGGTCACCACATCGCGGATCACGGTCTGTTTGAACATGAGGAGCTGATCTTGCGCCGTGGCGATCCCTGCCTTCGCCGCGCGGATACCCGCAGCCACCTGCCCCCAGGTGTACAGCGCCTGACGCAGCGTGACTTCACCCCCGCCAATCGTCCGGAATGCCTCAGTCGTTTCGTCGTTCTCAGGACTGAGCCGATCGAAATCACGGGTCAGATACCCGGAAAGACTCAACTGCGGCAGCGCCGCCGCCCGTTCCTCGATATATCGACCCTCGACTTGCCGCACGTATTCCTCGGCTTTCTGAATATCCCAGTTCCGATCGAGTGCCATGTCGACGGCTTCGGGAATCGTCAGGTCGTGAGGTGTTTGGGATGAAGCGGATAATGACGGGTCAACCCCGGAGTCGATCTCCAGGCCGAACGCCTGGGGAACACACATAAGAATCAATACAAAAACATAGATAAGCGTATATTTCATCGATCAGACTCCTCGAACGGCGGATGAAGGACCGGACCATTTGCGCTTGAGCCAGAGTGTGAAATCGTCGAGAATCACATACACGACGGGTACGACGATCAGAGTCAGGATGGTGGAGGTGATCAGACCTCCGATGACGGCACGACCCATCGGCGCGCGCATCTCGGCACCCGACCCCAGCGCGAGTGCGACGGGGAGCATGCCGAAGATCATTGCGAGCGTCGTCATGATGATCGGTCGGAGCCTCGTCCGGCCGGCCTCGATCATCGCCTGGCGGCGCTCGTACCCGCGCTCGCGCAAAACCTTCGCGTAATCGATCAGCAGAATCGCGTTCTTCGTCACGAGACCCATGAGCATGATCAGTCCGATGAGCGACATGATATTGACCGTATCGCCGGTCAGAAAGAGCATCCCGGCCATGCCGACGATCGATAACGGCAGCGAGAGCATGATCGCAAAGGGGTCCACGAACGATTCGAACTGCGCCGCCAGAATCAGATACACGAAGATGATCGCCAGCAGAAGCGACTCGGCCATATACCCGAACGACTCCACCATGTCCTCGCTCTCACCGGAATACACCACCCGATATCCGGGCGCCATCTTCACCGTCTTCTGCACCTCGTCGGCAATCTTCATGGCATCACCGAGTGCAACCCCTTCGAGATTCGCGCTGATCGTGATCTGCCGGGTCATGGCCTGCCGGTTGATCTCGGACGGCGTCACACCGCGTTCGTACGACACGATGTCCCCCAGCGGCACCAGAACCGGACCGTCTTCGGACGGAACAGACAGTCTGAGCGATTGGACCTGCGCGATATCCCTGCGTAGCGCCTCGGGCAACCGCACCCGCACATCGACCGCATCCCCCTCCTCATCCTCGAACGTCGTGACGGCCTGCCCGCCCACGAGCGCGCCCAGGGTGGTTGTGATGTTCGATGTCATCACACCGGAACTGACCGCCCGCTCCCGGTCCACACGCAGACGATACTCCGGCATGTCCTCCAGCATCGTGACGTCGATGTCGACAATACCGGGATGTTTCCAGAGTTCATTGCGGAATTCCTGAGCGTATTGCTTGAGGAGTTCGATGTCTTCCCCGCGGATATTGATCTGAACCGGTTTGGCACTGCCGGCCTCCGAGGGAAGTTCGACGGAGGAGATAATGCCGGGGATGCCCGCGAGTTTCTGTCTCAGGTCATGCATCACCTGCCACTGATCCCGATCCCGTTCGTCTTTCCCGGTCAGCTTCACATAGATCCAGCCGTCGCGGACCGTTCCGCTGTCGCCTGCCCCCAACGTCGCATAGGTATGGTGTACCTCGGGAAAGTCCTTCAAAATCCGATCCACTTCCGCCATCCGGCCGTGGGTCTCGTCGAGGGACGCTCCGGGGGCCGTCCGGAACCGCACGATGAACTCTTCCTGGTCGAATTCCGTCATGAAGGAACTCGGGAGCACCGAAAACACCATCAGGCCGAGCACGAAAGCGCCGAGCGCCGCCAGCATGGTGGTCTTCCGGTGATCCAGTGCCCAGGCGATCAGGATTTTGTAACGGTCCGCCGTCCGGTCGAACCAGGCATTGAACCGGTCCAGCGCTCGGGACAGACGGTTCCGCTTCCCGGCACGTTCAATATCCGGATCGACCCAGCGGGATGACAGCATCGGATCGAGCGTGAAGGAGACGAACAGCGAGACCAGCACGGCGAAGGCGACCGTGATGCCGAAATGGTAGAAGAATTTTCCGACAATGCCTTTCATGAAGGCGACGGGAATGAAAACCGCAATGATCGACATGCTGGTGGCGAGCACCGCGAGGCCGATTTCCGAGGTGCCGTTCCGGGCGGCCGTAAAGTGGTCTTCGCCATGTTCGAGATGCCGGACGATGTTCTCACGAACGACGATCGCGTCGTCGATCAGCAGACCGATCGCGAGCGACAGGGCCATCAGAGTCAGAACATTGAGCGTCATGCCCATGAAGTTCATGATGATGAAGGCCGAGATGACCGAGATCGGCAGGGTGAGACCCGTGATGACCGTCGAGCGCCATGAATTCAGGAACAGAAAGACGATCGTGATCGTCAGGAAACCGCCGATGATAATGGTTTCGATGACATCTTTGACCGAATCGAGAATCCATTTTGAGGTATCCTGAACGATCTCGATGGTGACACCCTCAGGAAGTTCGGACTGCAGCGCGGTGATCTCACGGTTGATCTTCGTGATCACGTCGACCGTGTTCGCCCCGGACTGCTTCATGATATTGACAGCCACGGCCGGGACACCGTTGACCAGCGCCATTGACCGCTGCTCCTCGATGCCGTCCTCGATCTGCGCCACATCCGCCAGCATGACGGGATGCCCGTCACGCTGCGCGATGACCATCTGCCGGAAATCCTCGACCTGCTTCGGTTTCCCGGCAATCCGGATCGTGATTTCGGAGTCGCCGTGATTCAACCGGCCCAGCGGCTGATTCACGTTTTCGGATCGCAACCCGACAATCACCTCATCCACCCCCATCCCGATCGCCTCGAGACGTGCCGGATCGAGATTGACGCGGACTTCGCGGGCGCGGTCGCCGACCAGGTCGATCTTGCCGACGCCCTGGATGTTTTCGATCCGCCTCTTGATCTTCTTGTCGACCAGTTTGGCCAGTTCCTGCGGTGTCAGGGAGTCGCTCTTGACTGCGAGTGCGATGATCGGGGAGGAGTTGATATCCATTTTCTGGATGATGGGATCCTCGATGTCGAGCGGCAGTTCGCCTCGGATCGCGTTGATGCGGGCCCGAGCTTCCTGGGAGGCGTCGTTGATGACGATATTGAGTTCGAAAATGGCGATGACCGTCGAGACCCCCTCACGGGAGTACGAAATGATGTGTTTAACGCCGGCCAGCGGGTTGAGCGCTTCTTCCATGCGTTTCGTCACTTCCCGTTCGACCGTTTCCGGAGAAGCCCCTTCGTAGGCAGTGATGACCGCGACAACGGGAAATTCGACGTTGGGCATGAGTTCGATGGCGAGACGTTTATAGGAGAACAGACCGAGTGTCACGAGCGTCAGCATCATGACCGAGGCGAACACAGGTCGGCGGATCGACAGATTGGACAGAAACATGGTTATTCTCCCGGCGTGGCGACAGCGGATTCGATGATTCGGACCGGAGCGCCGTCCTTGAGATTGAACGCGCCGCGGACCACGACCTGATCGGTTTCCGACACCCCGCTGAGAATCTCGACGGCATCCACCGACACCCGGCCGATCCTGACCTGTGCAAGCCGTGCGGTGCCGGACGATGCGATGAAGACCGTCCCGGAGCGTTCCGCGACATTCCAATCGGCCAGGGCGAGCCTGGGCACGATCAGAGAGGATTCCGATGATGTCGAGACAATCCGGCCCTTGACGAACAGACCCGCGCGCAGCTCTTCAGCCGGATTCGGCACTTCGGCGATCGCCTTTACCGTGCGGCTCGCGGAATCGACCGCCGGATTGATGTGCTGAATCAGCCCGGAAAACGTTTTTCCGGGAATCGCATCAGTGGTGAACTCGACCGTCTGGCCGATGGCGAGGAGTTCGAGACGGGAAGAGGGGATGGTGATCGTGAGATTGAGGAGCGTGTTGTCGACGATCTTGAACATGGGGTCTCCGCCCATCGAGACCATATCGCCGACATTGACCGCACGCAGCGACACGCGGCCGTCGATCGGCGCAGTGATCGTGGATTTGCGCAAGCGCATTTCGGCGTACCTGAGATCCTCACGGGCAACATTGAGCTGCGCCTGGGCGGCCGTCACCGAGGCATCGGCGGCTTTCAGGCCCGCATCGGCGTCATCCATGTTCTGCTGGGTGATCAGTCCGGACTCCCTGAGCTGCACGGCGCGATCGTAGTCCTGCCGGGCACGCCCCGCGCTGACTTCCGCCTGGAGCACCGCCGCACGAGCCGCTTCGACCGCCGCACGCGACTTCTGCAGGATCATGTCCGCCTCCTGCGTATCGATCCGGGCCAGCCGGTCACCCTTTTTGACCGATACCCATTCCGTGACATAGATATCGGATATCGGACCGGCGAATTCCGACCGGACCTCAACGAAGAATTTCGGTTCGAGCGTGCCGACGACATCGAGATCTTCGCGGATGACGCCGTGGGTCACATCGGCAATTTCAACCGCAACGGCCGGCTGCGATCCGTTTTCCGGGGTCGCTTTTCCTTCGGTGTCGTTGGAACAGCCGGAGAGGGCGGCGATGAGAGCGAGTGTGATGAACATACATACGATGCGTGGATTCATGATGCCTCCTGAGGGGATGTTCGGGGAATGGCGATGCCCTGGAAGATGACATCGAGCGTCTTGCGAAGGCCGTCGAGTCCGATGGCGGTTTCGGGGTGTGCGAGGTGTGTATCGACGGCGAAACTGGTGACGGCCATGATGGACATGGTGACGAAATCGGGAATCGGGCGAATCTCACCGACGGCGATGCCGACCATGACAATTCGCAGGTAGGCTTCATAGAGCCGGGTGTGGAAGGAATGGATATCGATATATGGAGCGCCTTGCGGGGGGCCGTAGAAGATGACATGGATGAGACGGACGATATCGAGATTCTGGATGGCGAGTGTGTAGAAGGATTCGGCGGCTTTGTAGAGGCGTTCGATGGAGTTGCCGGTGAAGGATTGGAAGCTGTCGACGAGGTTGAGGAAGGCGGAGTGGACTTCCTCGATGAGATGCTGGTAGATGCCTTCCTTGTTGCCGAAGTAATAGTAGAGGATCGGCTTGGTGACTCCCGCCGCATCGACGATTTCGCGGACGGTCGTTGCCGAGTAGCCTTTTTGCGTAAAAAGACCGACGGCGGCGCTCAGTAAGCGCTCCCGGGCCGTCGCCTCGTTGAAATGCGCTGCAATAATCCCAGCCATGCAATTCTCCTTCTCCCGTCCCCGTAACCGGCTCATATTTACCGGTCGGTAATCTACCGATCGGTAATTACATGATCCCGGGCGCTCTGTCAACTGCTTTTGTTTACGCGGCCGCGCACTCCTCACCCCCGCACACCTTTTCTCCCATCCCTATAGATTTTTACCCCCCTCACCGTTAAACTGATTTTCGGAGGTTGATACCATGACGCATCCCGATCCCACCGATCCGTCCGGCACACCTCTTGCTGCGCCATCTCCCGAAGCCCGCCTCCTCCAACTCGAATCCGTTCTCAGCAAACTCCCCGATGCAGTCGTCATCACCGAAGATCGATTCTCCCCCGGCACCATGCCCCGGATCATCTATGTCAATGACGCCTTCTGCCGTATCACCGGGTACGATCGCACCGAAGTCATCGGCCACCCCCCCACGTTCCTCCACGGCGTCGACACCTCACCCGCCGTCACGGAGGCCATCTCCCGGGCACTGACCGAACAACACCCCATCCGCACGGAAGTCCGCAACTATCGAAAAGACGGCTCCCTTCTCATCTTCGACCTCGATATCTCCCCCATCACCGACGCCTCCGGCACCGTCACCCACTGGATTTCCATCCAGCGCGATATCACCTACGAACGCCGCATCGAAACGGCTCTCCAGGAAACACTCACCCGATTCCACGAAATGGCCGATCTCCTGCCCATCGCGCTCTGCGAAGTCGATCTCGATCTAAAAGTACTCTACGTCAATAAACCGGGTCTCGAGATGTTCTGCGGCTCCCAGGAGCATCTCGATCGCGGGATCCGCATCATCGACCTGATTCACCCGAACGATCGGGATCGCGCCATTGCGACATGCCGCGACATTCTGCGCGGCGCGGGCCGGAATCCCAACGAATACCGCGTTCGACGCCTCGATGGAACGGATTTCTGGGCCCTGACCCATTCGGTTCCGATCATCCGGGACGGCCAGGTGGTCGGTATGCGATCCTGTCTGACCGATATCACGCAACTGAAACAGACCCAGAACACCCTGCTCACCACCCGCGAAGAACTCACCTCGATTCTCCAGAACATCCCAAGCGCCATCGTCATCAAACACATCGACTCATTCACGGTGATGTCCATGAACCGCGCCGCACTCACACTCCTTACCGCCTCACCCTATCTCGCCGAAAACCGCTCCGATTTCGACCTGTTCCCTCCGGAAATCGCACGCGCGATCCGGGCAGCCGATGAAGCCGCGGTCCGTTCCTTCCGCACCCAGGAACTACCGGATGTCTGCGTTACCCTCGCCGGTCTCGGGGAACGCATTCTGCGATTCAAGGAAATCCCGATACCGGATCCGGACGGCGGGCTGCGGTGCCTCCTGTCGATCATCGACGATCTGACGGAACAGACGCGGGCCGAGCGGGAAGTGCACCAGATGGAAGTTCAGATCCGGCACACGCAGAAACTCGAAAGCCTGGGCGTGGTCGCCGGCGGCATCGCCCACGATTTCAACAATCTGCTCACCGGCATCCTGGGCTACGCCAGCCTGCTGAGCGCCGATGCGACCAATTCCCCCAAAACACAGCGGGCGGTCGATCAGATCGTGAAAGCCTCCGAGCGTGCGGCGGACCTGTGCAACCAGATTCTCGCATACGCCGGTAAAGCCTATATCGATATTCATTCTCTGAATCTGAACGAGATCATCGAGGACATGCATGCCCTGCTCGATGTCTCCCTGTCGTCAAAAGCCCAGATCCATTTCGAACTCGACCCGGCCATCCCGGCGATCCGGGCGGACGGCACCCAGATCCGTCAGGTCATCCTGAATCTTGTGACGAATGCCGCCGAAGCCTGCCAGGAAACGCACGGCTCCGTCACGGTCCGCACGGGGCTGACGCATTGTTCCCGAGACAATCTGCGGTCGGCCTACATCGACGACAACCTGCCCGAAGGTTCCTATGTCTGCCTCGAGATCATCGACACGGGATGCGGCATGACGACCGAAACGATCGGCCGCATCTTCGACCCGTTCTTTTCGACCAAATTCCTCGGCCGCGGCCTCGGTCTCTCGGTCGTGCTCGGCATTATCCGCGCCCACCACGGCACACTCACAGTCGAATCCCACCCCGGAATGGGATCTCATTTCCGTGTATTTCTGCCGATCGCAGCTGGCGCTCCCGAACATCTCAGCCCGGATACCAGACCGGCGTCCTTCCCGATGGAATCCGGCACGATTTTGATTGCGGACGAAGAGGAAACGGTGACTTTGGTAGCCGCGCAAATCCTCGAATCCGCCGGCTTTCAGACGCTCTGCGCCCATGATGATGCCGGTCTGCTCCGACAGTTATCCGCCTCCGGCTCGTCCATCCGCGCCATCGTCCTCGATGTCTCGATCCTCGATCGCTCGGGGAATCCCTTCTTCGATCTGATTTACGGGCTCCAACCCGATGTGCCAATTGTCATGTCGAGCGGTTACATGCGGGATGACGTGTTGGAGCGTTATCGACCGGGAGGCGTTTTCGGGTTCATCCAGAAACCGTACCGGGCCGTTCGCCTGCTCGATGCCATTCGAGCGGTGCTCTACCCCGTGTAATCCAACCTTTCCAGCATACTCGACGCGGGGCCGCGCATGACATACCGGTACAGGCGGGACATCGGAGTTTCTTCTGGATTGATCTCGATCGACGGAATTCCCCGCTCCATGGCAATGAACGGGAGTTGGGCGGCCGGGAAAACTTCGCCGGATGTGCCGATGGTCACAAGCAGATCTGCCGTGGTCATCGCGTCGATCGCCGCACGGACCACGTGCGGATCCAAACTATCATCAAACCAGACGATATCCGGTCTCAGAGTCGCTCCGCATCTGCAAGTCCGAGACTGAATCGGCACATCGACATCGTTTTTTACCGTCCCTTCCCAATCGCATCGGACCTGCCAGAGACTCCCATGCAGTTCGATTACATCCCGGGCACCCGCGCGCTGCAGCATCCCGTCAATGTTCTGAGTGATGATCCGAGTGTCGGGTTTCCGCGCCTGCACACGGGCGATCACATGATGTCCCGGATTCGGTTCGCAGCCCGCCACGAACCGGCGGCGTTCGTCGTGAAAATCCCAGACTTTTCCGGGGTTCCGATCGAACGCCCGCTGACACGCATACTCCTCATACCGGTATTTTCCCCAGATACCGCCTGCGCCTCGATATGTCGGAATACCGGACTCTGCGGACAATCCCGCTCCGCAGAAGAAAACGATCCGTTCGAATGTTTTCAGCTCGACCGGCGCACCCGCCCCATTCATTTCTCCCACTCCTCCTCGTTGATTCCTCCGCACATCAGAATCCCATTCATGTCATCCGGCATTCGAGCTTCAAAGCGCATCTCGTGCAATCCGACGGGATGCCGGAACTCGAGCGATCGGGCATGGAGACAGAATCCATCGATCCGCTTCAGCCGAATTCCGATCTCGGTACCGCGAAATCGATCCGCGGCATTTTTTCCATAGACGGTATCACCCAGGACCGGGAATCCCAGGGACACAAGGTGCACGCGGATCTGATGGGTTCTACCGGTGAACGGACGGGCTGAGATCAGCGCGATCCGATCTCCCGAGGCCATTACACGAAAGAGGGTGCGCGCATTCCGACCGGTGGGTACGATCCCCATCTTCTTCCGCTCTGATGGATGCCGCGCGATCGGCGCATCGACATCCATCTCGGACCATGTCGGTGCGCCCGCCACAATTGCACGGTATTCCTTCCGGATACGACGCTCCGCAAATTGCCTCGCAAGCCGCTCATGCGCAGCGTCGTTCTTGGCTGCGAGCATGATTCCGGAGGTGCCTCGATCGAGTCTATGAACGATCCCCGGACGCAACTGCCCACCGATCCCGGACAGATTCTGGCATTGGAACATGAGCGCGTGCACGAGTGTGCCGTGATCGACGCCTGCTCCGGGGTGCACGGCCATGCCTCGTGGTTTGTCCACAACGACCAGATCGTCATCTTCGTACAGAATGGGCACTCCGAGATTCTCAGGAACCAGATCCACCGGTCGGACATCCGGAACGGACACGACGGCGACATCACCCTCGCGTCCCCTGTAGGACGCCTTGGCAGCCATTCCGTTCACGGTCACACACCCCTCCTCGATCAGACTCTGAATCCGCGCGCGGGACAACTCCGCGATCGCCTCACACAGCATCCTGTCCAGTCTTTGCCCGGCCCGATCCCCCGTCACATGAACGCAGTGCTCCACACTCATCTATCGCCCTCCGAAACGCCCCTGTAGAATCCGGGGCCGCTCTCACGTTCGATCCGCCGCGATACTGCCCTGGCAAGCGCGGCGCGGGAACCCAGGATCACGGCTGCCCGCCGGGCTCGCGTCAACCCGGTGTAGATGATCTCACGCGTCAAAATCCGACTGGTTTCGTCATCGGGCAGCACCACCAAAACCCGGTCATACTCCGAGCCTTGGCTCTTGTGAACGGTCATCGCGAACGCCGGTGCCCAGTCACGAATCCGGTCGGCATGATATCGCATGTAGCCTCGCATGCGTCTGAACACGAAATGGAAGGACCCGCCGGCATCACGCAGGCACACGCCGACATCCCCGTTATACACGGACAATCGCGGGGCGTTGCGCGTCACGATGATCGGCATTCCCGAAAACAGCTCCGGAGGTGAACCCGGGTCGATGATCGAGTGAAACCGGCGCATGATGGCTCCGTTCAACGCATCACATCCCGTTTTCCCGCGACGATGCACGGTCAGTATGCGTGTCGCTTCCATCCGGTCGAACAAGCTGTCGAGAAGTTTCTGACTCGCCGTATCGATGCTCCTGGCGCCAAGATCCATTCGACCGATTTGTTCAACGAAAGCAGGCCATTCCGCCCCAGATCCGTTCCCGATCACCATTCCTTCGATCCAGGCCATCCCAGCCTCGCGTGCAACCCTCGCCATATCCACCGAAGACACGTACAGGACATGGCAACCCGACACCTCACCGATTCCCTCCTTGATCGGGCTCTCGATCATCAACCCGTGTTTTCGCCGGCCACCTGCCAGCGGCCTGAAGAGTTCTGGGTCATCAAGCGCATCGAGATCGCCTCGGTTGACCGCCATCGCGGCCTCCATCAGCCCGTGACCTGCCCGGTAACTCTTCTGAAGGCAGATGACCGGTCCCGCGGACTGCTCCTGTTCATCCGGTAACAGATTCGATAGAACCGCACCCGCCTCGACACTGGGCAACTGGTCCGGATCACCCAGCATAAGTAGTCCTGCATCGGGTGGAATGGCTTCGAGAAGCTGGGCGGCGATCAGCACATCGAGCATCGACACTTCATCGACGATGATGTAATCCACTGGCAGTAGCGCAGAGCGATCATGCCGAAAACGGTTGTCGCGAGGGTTGTAGCGGAGCAGCCGGTGCGCGGTCGTCGCCTCGATCCTAGCAACGTCCAGATCACATCGAGGCATTCCGGTGCCGATGGATTCCAGCGCGATCCGGATACTCTCCTGGATCCGTTGTGCAGCCCGTCCGGTCGGCGCGACGAGCCGGATCCGATCGGCATCGATCCCGCAGCGCACGAGACCTCGCAGAACGGAAACCACGATCGATGTCTTGCCGGATCCTGGTCCGCCGGAGACGATCGTGAGATTGCGGCTCAGCGCGCGTTTCAGCGCTTCGGTCTGGTATCCATCGAGCACGGTGATGGAATCGTCGCGGCGGAGGGGGCATGCCACGAGAATGTCATGCAGGACCGCATCGACAGCAGTCGAGTCGATTCGTTCCCGATCCAAATCCGTCAGCCGGTTTCGGATCGCTCTGCGCAACCGGGTTTCTGCATCGTGGTACTTCTGAAAGTACAGGCGACTCCCGTCCTGAATGATGGGAAAGAAGGACTGGGTATCGCGAGATACGAGTGCGGGATAATTTTCCGCTGCCCCGGCCAATGTGCTCAGCATCGATCCGAGCACGATCTCGGGACAATCGCCACACAACTCCCTGCTCCGCGTTCGAAACACCTCACCCGCCACATCCACGCACACGCTGCCGTCGCACAGCTTCGTCAGCATGACGATGAGCAGCAGATGGAGGGGGGGGGGCGCGGGGGAAGCGCCCGACAGGAGAATCAGATCGCGCATCAGAAGATAATCGGCAGGGGTCAACCGTTCCTCTTCGATGGCACGGGAAACGATCATCCGGGACAGAGTTGCATCGGGGTTTGCGGCAATCGGGATCACCCCGAGTTTTTCCATGATCTCGGTGCGGAGCGCTTTCATCGATGCTCTCCGCGCACCGTCGCCAGAGCCCTGCTGACCCGCGATTCGCATTCCTCGACCGTCGGGCGGCAGTGGAACACGCCGTGACGACCATCGCGCCCATCGAGCCCTCGCAGGAAGAGATAGTACACACCGCCGAAATGCGTTTCGAACGACCAGTCTCCGGGCTTAACCGTCTGCATCCACCGGTGGAGACTCAACGTGTAAACCGCGTACTGCAAATGGTAGTTCTCTTCGTCCATACAGCGCGTGAGACTCGCCGGGTCATATCGCTCGAGCCGGTTTGATTTCCAGTCCACCACGAATAGCATTTCGCATCCGTCGATCTGCCGACGGAACACCAGATCGACGAAACCATGCATGTACTGTTCGATCCGGGCGTCCATGGCAAGCAGGAATTCGAGTTCCGTGAGGCGATCGGACCGCGCGATCTCGTTCAATCGAAACCCGTACGGCGGAAGAGTCGTATTCAGCGTGTTGGATGCGATCTGGAGGATGCGGGAGACCCGGGCCGGGTCATCGCAAACGAGATTGTACTTCCGCAAGAGACGCTGGACGAGCGAAACGGCCTCGGACGCGTGAGGAAATGAATCCAAAACGATTGCGGTCGAGGTGAAATCGAGTTCCTCGAACAGTTCGTGAAACAAGTGTCCCATACGCTCACCGCCCGGAAGGTCGTCTTCGAGACCTGCGGACTCCTCCCCCGTAAGGATAGAGGCAGGTTCATCCGATTCGATGGGATGTTCGTCGAAAACCACGGGTTCCGGTCCCGCGCTGTGATTCCGGTGGCGGAGCGCCGTGAACGACCAGCGTTCCGCGCGTCGATTCGCCACATAGGGCACAGGCCGCATCAGATCTTCCTCCGTTCGCATCCTTCGTTCGCGGGCTTTCGGCATCAGGAGATCGGAATCCGTTCGCTGGTCCGGCACTGATTGTTTTTCAGAAAACGACATCCATGTCTCACAAATAGGCGTCTGCCCGGCGGATGCCATTGCGCTTTCGATGGCCGGATACAGGATCCGGGACAGCATTCCGGAGTTGCCGCTGGGCGCGCCGGTTCGCGTGCGGACACAGAATCCCGGAACATACAGTTTGATCATGGCACGGGTGAGCGCGACATAGAGCAATCGCTCATCGTCCTCCTTCCGCTCACGGTCAGACAGTGTCTTAGCCGCTTTGTTGTCCTTGTCGAGATCGATCGTGACGCCTCCGGAGGAATCGTGATACTTCAGATATCGGGGATGAGCACCCCGGCCGAATCCACCGGCCAGAAACACGATGGGAAACTGGAGCCCCTTGCTGACGTGCATCGTCATGATCCGGACAATCGGCGATTCCGTTTCAATACGGTGCAGACTAGTCTGTTCGTCTTCCTCGATCGCTTCTTTGACCCGGAAGGTCAGGTGTCGCCAGAGCGACTGGATGTCCATGTTCTTCTGCTGAGCGACGGTCTGAAGATCTTCCGTGATCTGAAGACAGGTCGCGATGGTGCGTTCGCCGTCCGTCCGGCCAGCCGAATCGATCAGCAGCCGCGATTCGTAGACGATGGAATGGAGCAGCGCCGGCCAGTTTCGCAGATAGGCATCGCGACGCCATTGCGCGATCCGCGTTTTGATCGGATGATGCGGATCCAGATCGTCGAACGGTTCAAGTTGGGAAAAAGCCAGGCCGAAGAACGGCGACACGAGTGTTTTCCGGAGCGCGCCGGTATTGTCAGGCCGTGCGAGCATTTCAAGAACCGACGCAATCCATATCGCCTCGTCGGACTGATACACCCCCGTTTTCTTGTAAAATGTATGATGGATTCCGCGGCGGTCGAGCGCTTCTTCGATCAAAACCGCGTCCTTTCGTTTCCGAACCAGGATGCAGATATCACCAGGCGTCAGCCAGCGCGTCTGATTCCCGTCGGAAAACTCGATCAGCCGATTGCTTGTCAAGCGGAGAATCTCTTCTGCGACCCAATCGGCATACCGTCGCTGTGCATCTCCGGAACGGGTCACATCCAGCAGATTCGCGATCGACACGGCAGTTCGACCGGAGCAATCCCGATAGACTCTGGTGCGTCTCCTGGACGGTTCGGGCGGTACAACCTCGACTGTATCCCGCTCTCCGTCGCACTGGTCTTGCCGGAACCATCCGCTCGACAGGAACAGGCGATTGAAATCATCGATCAGGTTCGGGATCGATCGCCAGTTGGTCCGGAGGAGATATCGCCGTGCACCATGCGTTACCATGAGTTCCCGGCATGCTGTCCGATATGTCGTCACATCGGCTCCTCGAAAACCGTAAATCGCCTGTTTCGGGTCACCGATCACCATCAGCACATGACGACCGCTTGCAACGAACAACTTCCTGAAAATACTCCATTGGGTCGGATCTGTATCCTGAAACTCGTCGATCAGAGCGATCCGGTATTGAGCTCTGAGCACTTCGAGTAGAGCTGTGGGTTGCATTGGATCTCCGAGCGCTTTTTCGAGGAGGCGGATCATGTCGTCGTATGAGATCAGACCTCTTTCAGTCTTGTATTGCGTCATCCGTCGCATCAGCTCGTGTGCGGCAAACACGTAGAAGAATCCCGCCGGAGATCCGGTGTCGGATGTCTGCAGATCGTCGCGAGTGGCAACGGGCACGAGTGTGTCGCCTCGCATCAGATGAAGCGTCAGATCCACGATCATCTCTTTTCCGAAGGCATTTTTCTGAATCTGCGTCCGGTAATCCGAATGGAGGGAACGGATGAGGGGGACCCAGGGGCCCCGAATCATTTCGTCGAACACATTGTCGGCGATTTCGGAATCCGACCCGAGTCTGAGAGAAAACGACTGGCGGTTCTCGAAGGCAAACTGCTGGAGCGCGCGGTTGCAGAAGCTGTGAATGGTCATGATCGACGCTCGGTCGAACCCATCGAGAGCCCTCTGCAGCCTCACCCGCGCTTCGACATCCTCGCAGCCCGCCAGGACATGCTCGATATTCGCCCGGATCCGTTCCTGCATCTCTCCCGTTGCTTTTTCGGTAAACGTCATAACCAGAATCTCCGACACATCGTATCCCTGTTCGATGATGCATCGGCTGACCAGATTCTCGATGGTCCACGTCTTCCCCGTCCCCGCAGCCGCCTCGATCACGGCGTGACGGGCCAGATCAACAGAACGGATATCCTTTAACTCAGTCGTCATTCGATCGCCTTCCCGGAGGACCGCTCGATCGGGCTGCGGTGAACAGATGACCGTACCAACGTCGTGCTCGGCTCAGAGCGTCGATCGGAACCGTCAGGTCTCGGACAATTCGCGCAGCGCCCGGAAGAGACAACGCGGAATGCATATCGGCAGCAGCGTCCTCGATCCGTTCTCGAAGTTTCCGCCGGAACTCATCCGGCGACGTTTGATCGGTTACCGCCAGATCACACCAGACGTCCCAGACCGGTTCGAAAGGAAACAGATCGATCGGGGGCGGTTTTCGAAAGAAATCCCGAAGAATTTCCGATAGCACGTCCTCCCCGGCAATCCCGCTCACGTTCACATGTGTCGATCCGTCACTGAAGTATGCGGAGATTCCGATGTGGTGGGTATCGATTCGATGCGGGTTGTCGCGCAATGCCGGAGCATTCATGGAGAGTATCGCGAGATAGGGTTCGAGCATGGATTTGTGCAATTGTTCTCGCTTCGGCTTCGCGCTGTCTCCGGCGGTCAGAATCGCAAATTGCCCGTTCTGACGGAGCAGGATGTAAGGGCCGCCGTGAAGCTCGAAACGTGTCGGAGGATCGCCCGGCAGAGTTACAGGAATAGCGGGAAGGATCCGATCGAACGGGGTTGGATGAATGGGCGATTTGCCGATCCATAGCCGGAAAAAATCGTCGGGTCCTGCTGTCCGGATGTGATTCAGAACTGCCCCCAGACTTTTATCACCGAACAGTTTCGCGAGTCCCTCTTCGAGTGCTCCGCGCTGCCAGTCCACAAACGGTTCATCCGGAACGTCTCCCATCCTGCAGCGCCGTCTCAAGATAGCATCCAGTTTCCCGGAGTACCCCGCTCTCGAATCGGGTAACTCCTCAAAAGTGGTCCGGATCACCTCATCGACGATTCCCCAACGCGTCAACCGGTCAAACTCGATCGGCTCAAACTCCGCCAGAATCGACTCCTCTGTTTCGGATTCATGAATTTCATAATACCGCCGCAGATAACTCGCGAAAGGATCTTTCAGGAAACGCCTGAGTTCGCTCAGGTCAATCACGTGGTCAACTTCGGATATGATTGAACGATCAGTCGATCCGCTCACCGGATCGAGTGTCGCCCGGAGATCAGAAGATTTCATCCGTTCCAGCAGATCACGTGCGGTTTCAACATCCGGATTGCCTGCGATACGGCTGTGCAGATGGAGCGCCAATGCGAGATTCCCGGGAGCTGGTCGGGCAGGAACATCGCTGACCGCCTGCCATTCGGGTTCGGTCTGGTACAGATGTTCAGGATCGAATCCGTTGAGGGGAATCCGCATCGTGCGGAAGGGTTTATCCAACGGGAGCACGCAATCGTCGAGATATCGGCGCAGTTCGTTGAGAACTGAACAGGGGTGAAACGGTTTGTCCTGTTTCGGTTCGAGATTCTGATAGGACAGGTACAATTTGTCGCGGGTTGAGAGAAGAGTTTCGAGAAACAGGTATCGGTTCGAGTCCGGTGTGCAGACATCACCAAGCCGGCGGTGGAAAAGTCGCAGATCAAGTGTGCATCGTTCTGAGCGCCCTGGGAATTGACCCTCTTCGAGTCCCATCACGTAAACAATTCGGAACGGAACCGGGCGCATCGGACGGAGAGCGGAGACGGCAATGCCTCCTGCGAGATATCTGCCGCGGGTGCTCGGCAACTCGTCCAGCGCCGCGAGGATGAATTCACGAACGAAGTTAAACCCGAATTCCGGCTGTTTCCCGGCTTTCGACACCCGATCGTCCAGCGTCTCAAGCACCGCCAGCCGGGAGACCAGCGCCCACATCACAGTCTCTTCCTGCGGCATATCCTCGGGGGCGGCCAGACACGATCGCATCAAACCGATCATTCGCTGAGCCCAGAGCGTTCCAGCCAGCTTATTAAGTGCCAGGTTCCGCAGATCCAGGAATAGTGTTTCAATCGTCATGCTGATGCGGGAAAGCGCATCGGGGTTTTGGCTTTCAAGATCGGCATGAGGCACGTAACCACAGAAATCCTCTGCGTCATTGACGCGATCGGCGCTCTTCCGTTGCTGCATGATCCGTCCGAGTCTGAGGCGAATGAGCGAGCGGCTCCATGTGAACCGATCGTTGTTCCCGGCAGTGTATTGCTCCTTGTGTCCGGCATCCCAGAATCGGAACACGCTGAGCCTATCCGCCCATTCCAGCCATGTTTCGACGTCCGTCCTGTCGAGACCGCATCCGGCAAGAAAGCAAGGGTTCAACGCGAGTTCGAAAAAACGGCGTCGCGAGAACGATCCGGAAACCAGTTCGAGCAGTGCGGTCACAGCCTGTGCATAGAGACTGTCCGTCGATGCGCGCGAGTCCGACATGCTGAAGGGAAGTCGGCACGGTCCGGTTTCGAACATCGCCAGTAACGCCGGTTTGTAGCGTTCGATGTCCGGAGCCATGACCGCGATATCGGTCAACTGAAGATCCGGGTACCGGGTAAGGTTGTCGATGATGCTGTCCCGCACCATCTCGGCTTCGCGATACACCCCCGGACAACCGACAAGCTGAATACTCGGATCCTGATCGACTCGGGTTTCGCGCGCCCCCCGGCGTGATCCGATATCGGTCTGGACACACCTCAACAGCGATTGTCGCGGATCGACGGGATCGTCCAGCCAGTTGCTCTCGAATTCCACATGGCCCGAGGAACGTTCTTCGAGTTCACTGAGCAGCTTGATTTTTTCCCGCCCCAGCTTTCCCCATCTCGACAGGAGTGGATTTTCATCCCTGTTCGGTTCCAGCAGGTCGATCTCGGGATCCGCACACGGATCGATTCCGAGCATCCGGATCGATTTGACCCGACGCCATCGATCTTCCGAGGGGCTCGATACGTCCTCCCAGAATTCTGAGCAGACGTTCAGTTCGTACAATTCGATGTCACACATGCGCCCCAACGAAAACAGGCACCGTAAATACAACGGCGCCGTGATCGACAGACCAAAAATCCGCACGGTTTCCGGTCTTGACTGAATCGATTCCGTTGCGAGTCTTTTTTCCAGGAGTTCCAATGCGCGGGCGAGTGTCGGGTTGAGTCGCTCGGGAGGCTGATCCGGATCGAAAATACGGCGATACAGCGTGCGCTGGGCGAGTTCCATGCGGATTTGGTCCGGACGTGCACGTTGCGGCAACCATGGCTCGTTGCGTCGCCATGCCGCAATCAAATCCTCACGATGGTTCTCATACTCGAGAAAATACCCTGCCAGGCGCTGCGATAGCTGCCAGAGCCGACGGCTGTAGTCCGATGGATCGGAGACATCCGAGAGATATTCGCGCAAAGCCTGCAGGGGATCCGCGGGGTCCGGAGATTCGGAATCGGGCGCTTCCGCCTGTGTGCGGGCCGGTTCAATCAGTTCGGCTAGAATGCGGAGAGCCAGCTCTGTTCGATCCGTATACATACCGCTGCCCGTGGCCGTCGTATCGATCAGTCTTCGGAGACCGTTTTCCAGAAACTCGAACCGGATGTTGACCGCCGCGCCTAGTTGTCGCGCAATGCGCTGTTTGAGCCAGAGTTCCAGGTTGCGGTTGGGAATAATGATCCGGAATGGATCGAATGGATCAGCGGATTGACAACTGGAGCGGAGTCGGGCGCACAACTCATCCGCCAGCGCCTCGATCGTACGGCCGAAAAGCAGACGGATCCCCATGTGAAGCTTTCAGCGGAGAGTGGCGAGCAGAACGCCGGCAGCGATGGCCGATCCGATGACTCCGGCGACATTCGGCGCCATGGCCTGCATGATGACGAAGTTATGAGGATCCTCTTTGGCGCAGATTACCTGTGCGACACGCGCCGAATCCGGAACGGCGGACACTCCGGCCGCGCCGATCACGGGGTTGATCTTGTGTTTCAAAAACAGATTCATGAATTTCGCAAACAGAACACCACCCGCCGTTGCGACTGCGAAGGATGCTGCCCCGAGCGCGAAGATCTTGATCGAGTCGGGGGTCAGGAACCGAGACGCGTCGGTGGAAGCACCGACCGTAAAGCCGAGCAGGATGGTGATCGTGTCGATGAACGCCGTCCGGGCCGTCTTGGCCAGGCGCTCGGTGACACCGCTTTCCTTCAGAAGATTGCCGAAAAACAGGGTACCAAGCAGAGAAATTGCGCCGGGAGCGATGCAGCAGGTCACCAGGAAGGCAACGACCGGAAACATGATCCGCATCCGTTTGGAGACCGGTTTCGATGGCTGCATCCGGATCAGCCGTTCTTCGCGCGTGGTGAGCAAACGGATGATCGGCGGTTGAATGACGGGAACGAGCGCCATATAGGAGTAGGCGGCGATGGCGATAGCGCCGAGGTATTGGGGTGCGAGTTTCGAGGAGAGGAAGATCGCGGTCGGTCCGTCGGCTCCACCGATGATGCCGATCGCCGCGGCGTCGGTAATGCTGAATCCGAGATAGACCGCACCGATCAGAGTGACGAAGATCCCGAGTTGTGCGGCGGCGCCGAGCAGAATGAGCAACGGATTGGACAGCATGGCTGAAAAGTCCGTCATAGCGCCGATTCCCAGGAAGATCAAAGGCGGATACCATCCCTGCGTGACACCCTGATACAGGATCGACAGCACACTTCCGGTTTCATAGATACCGATCTGCATGCCAGAGGCGAATGGGACGTTGCCGACCAGAATGCCGAAACCGATCGGGACGAGCAGCAGCGGCTCGTAATCTTTTTTAATAGCGAGATAAATGAAAGAGATTCCGACCGCTATCATCGCCAGGTTGCCCCAGTGAAAATTATAGAACGCACCGGCCTGCAGGAACCTTAACAAGATATCCATATTAAATCTCCGGTGTTCGGATGATCACTCGAACCGAATCAGTACCTGACCTTCACGCACGGCATCCCCCGCAGCGACCTCGATACTCGTGATGCGTCCCGCAGCGGGTGCTGCGATAGCGGTTTCCATTTTCATGGCTTCAACGAGCAGCAGCACCTGGTCCTTCGAAACCGTGTCTCCCGGTTTGCATTTGATCTCGATGATATTACCTGCAATCGGTGAAGCGATCACTCCGCCGCCCCCGGATCCGGCATGCACCTGCACGGAAGATGCCATCAGCGGCGATGGTTTCGGAGGCGCTCCCGTTGCCACCGGTTGCATCTTCGGCAATGGAGACAACGGGGTGCCGGGATGGAACCCCTCACCCGCATCCAGAACCTCGACTTCAACCTCATATGCCACGCCATGAACGGTGATTTTCAGTTTCATCACGATCTCTCCTCTTATTCAGTCAATGGTCACAACCGATCACCGGTCCTCGGTTGAATGACATGGGATCCCGTCAGCACGAGTCTGCCCTGCATCGACCAGGGACTCGCCTTTGTTTCGGATTGAATCATCCGGATCCCGCGAATGCGATGCCGGCCAGTCAGGTACGTCGCAACGGCGGCCGAGATCAGCACCAGAGTGGTTTCATCGATGGTTTGGGGCTTTTCGAACGCTGCACGATCCTGTTTCTCTTCGCGCTCCTCCCATCGAGCGTCCACGGCACGGATGATGGCGACAACGGTCGCAATGACGATCAGGGCGGCGAACACAATTACCAGACCGGCAATCGTCAGCTTGAAACTCAATAACAGTGTTTCGTCCATCTGGATCTCCTTCGATCACAGCGGAATCAGACCGTGTTTTTTCTGGGGACGCCAGACGCGTTTGGCTTTGATGACTTCGAGAGCGGCGGCGAGCACGACCCGGGTCTGGGCCGGAACGATCACATCGTCGATGTAGCCGTGTCCGGCGGCGGAATACGGGTTGGCGAACACCCGTTTATACTCCTCAATCAATTCCTTCCGATGCGCATCCTTGTCCTCGGCGGCATCCAACTCCTTCCGATAGAGCACGTTGACCGCACCCTCGGCGCCCATGACCGCGATTTCGGCGGTGGGCCAGGCCACAATCCGGTCCGCGCCCATCTCCTTCGAGCACATCGCGAGGAATGCCCCGCCATAGGCTTTGCGAACGACCACCGTCAGTTTCGGGACTGTTGCGGCGGCATAGGCAAACAACATTTTCGCCCCGTGCCGGATGATACCACCGTATTCCTGAGCGACTCCGGGGAGGAATCCGGGCACATCCACGAAGGTTATAATCGGGATATTGAAGGCATTGCAGAATCGTATGAAGCGAGCGGCTTTGTCCGATGAATCGATATCCAGGACGCCGGCCTTCTGAAGCGGCTGGTTCGCAACGATTCCGACCGTTCTGCCCAGCATCCTCCCGAACCCGATAATGATGTTCTGCGCAAAATGCTCCTGGATCTCCAGAAAACTGTCCGGATCTGCAACCCTGCCGATAATTTCATGCATGTCATACGGTTTCCGGGGGTCGTCCGGCACAACCCGGTTCAGGGAGGGATCCTCGACCAGTTGATGCTCGGTCGCACTGGACAGGATGGGAGGGTCTTCGAGATTGTTGCTGGGGAGGTAGGACAGCAGCCGGCGCGTCAGTTCGAAGGCATGCGCATCATTTTCGGCAATGAAATGAACCACGCCGGAAAAATATGCATGACTTTCGACGCCGCCGAGCTGTTCCGCCGAAATGACTTCACCGGTGACCTGCTTGATGACCTGGGGTCCCGTGATGAAGAGCTGCCCTTCGTGACGAACCTGAATGATGAAGTCCGTCAGAGCCGGAGAATACGCGGCACCGCCGGCACATGGACCGGCAATGATGCTGATCTGGGGAACGACCCCGGAGAGCAGGACGTTGCGATAGAAAATGCCGCCGTATCCCGACAGGGCATCGACACCTTCCTGAATGCGAGCGCCTCCGGAATCGTTGATGAAGACAAAGGGATCACCCGTTTTGAGCGCTTCATCCATGGTTTGCTGGATCTTTCGGGCATTGGCTTCACCCACCGAGCCACCGGCTACGGTGAAATCCTGGCTTGCGGCGTAGACCGGGCGGCGATCGATGAGACCGACTCCGGTCACGACACCGTCACCGGGCAGTTCCTTCCGGTTCATCTCGAAATGGACACATCGGTGTTGGGTGAACGCGTGACTTTCCTGAAAGGAATCCGGGTCGTACAACAGACCGAGACGTTCCCGAGCCGTGAGTTTTCCGGCTTCGTGTTGTTTATCGATGCTCTTCTGTCCGCCGCCTTGATAGATGGTCTGCTTGCGCTGGATCAAATCCTGAATCGGGTCATGCTTCATGACGATCTCCTCAAAAAAACGTTCCCCTCGGGGAGCGATCTGTCTGTTTATAGCAGAATTTCCGGGAAATCCAAGTTTGCCCATTTGCCAATTCCATTCGTTTCCCGGTAGACTGGCTGCAGACGTTCAATCGGCCGAGCGACCGGCTCGGATTCATCCGTAAAGGAGGCCTTATGTCCTTTTTATCACGCACATTCGTGATCGTCGCGGTCATCATCCCCCTTGCCCACCTCACCGCGCCCATCGCCACGGCATTGACCATCGATCACACCTGTACGGATCTGAGTGCCATCCCTCACGAGTATCTCGACGGCGCGCGCGGCGCATTCCGGATCTGGTACGGACATACCTCGCACGGCAATCAGATCACCGTGGGAATCACCGTGCTGCAGGACCTGTACGGGAATCCCTATACGTGGAACGAGGATGGATCCGGAGGTGCTCTGAGTTATCAGGAAACCTATGGCGATCTGGGCCATAACGGCGACCTGGCCTGGGAGACCGCCACCCGGGAGCAACTCGATGCCCCGGACAACGACCGGAACGTCGTCATGTGGTCATGGTGCGGCGGTGTGTCGGATAACACACCAGACGGCATCAACACCTATCTCAATGCCATGAACCAGCTCGAACAGGACTACCCGGGTGTTCAGTTTATCTATATGACCGGTCATCTGGACGGATCGGGAACCGAGGGAACCTTGAATCAGATGAACAACCTGATTCGCAGTTACTGCGCCTCGAACAACAAAACGCTGTTCGATTTTGCGGACATCGAAAGTTACGATCCGGACGGTGATTTTTTCATGGATCGGTACGCCGATGACGGCTGCAATTACAATGGCGGGAATTGGGCCGCGGAGTGGTGTTCGGAGCACTCCGGATCGGACCTGTGCACCGAATGTTCCTGCGATCACTCCGAACCCCTCAATTGCAATCTCAAGGGTCGTGCTTTCTGGTGGATGATGGCTCGGATGGCCGGGTGGCAATCCGGCGGCCCCACTCCGACGCCGCCTCCTGCGACACCGACGCCGGCCTACACTCCGGTGCCTTCGCCGACCCCGGGCGATTGCGGATCGACCGGCGTGATTCTCTGGATGCCCTCCGATCTCTTCCACTCCGGTGAATACTGCAGTTGCACCGTGACGGTCTGCAACATGGAAGGCGGACGGATCGACGGATATCCCCTCTTCGTCATTCTCGAAATCAACGGTGTCTACTTCTTCGCCCCCGATTTCAACTCGTACTCCAACTATCTCGACATGTACCCTTACTTCGATGAAGGCCCGACGGTCATCACCGTGATTCCGGATTTCCAATGGCCGGCCGGAACCGGATCATTCTATGGCGCTCGCTGGTATGCCGCGCTGACCAACGCTGACATCACGGAGCTTTTCGGAGATATGTCCGAATGGGAATTCGGCTGGGACTCGCCCTGACTTACGGCCTGTAAATCAGACTGACATATCCTCGCCAGTCACCCTTCTGTTCACCATCCCAAAGGTGCGCAACGCCCGCTCGCATCCCGAGAGCCGGAAATTTCACGATCGGCATCGGAGGTATCTCCGAGGTCAGTTCGATTCCTGCAGCACGCATCCGCCCCTCCCCTGAAGACTCCTCCCACAGATCGGTGCGCTCCGCGAAGAAAACGAACGGCGAAAGCCCCGAAAGGCCGGCTTCGATCCGCATGTGACGCATCGCGTTGCCGCTGTCGCGAAACGCCGGAAGATATGGAAGATGCAACAGGGTCCTGATATCGGCCGTCGGATCGAGACTCGTGGTCATGCCACCCGGTGAAAACCGGTTCATCCTATGATCCTCGCCCCATGTCCGGCCTTCGTACAGATCGAAACGGAGATACCCCGCGTCGAGATGCTGGACCGTCGTGTACAGATGTCCGAGCGCCTGCGTCCAGTCGTCCGATTCGATCGTTCCCGCCTGGGATGCCGCATGAAAACCGATTCCCGTTGCGACGGAGCCGAATCGCCACATCCCGCTCGCTCCGACCTGAAGACTCAGAAGCCGTCGATCCAGATTGGAATCAGCCCCCTCAACATCAATCCGCTCGGACAGCCCCCCCAGCAGAATCGAAGCCGAACCATTGCGGAATGCGATGCGTCGATCGGCGGAAAGCTGTGCACCGAGAAGCGTGACGTCCCGCAACTCCGTCTCCTCCGGAATGTCCCGCTGATCGGCCGGTGAACGTGCACTGTAGTATCCCTGTATCCCGAGCGCGACTGGCCAGCCGCGGTATGACGCACCAATCGTTCCACCCGAAGCCCCGCCGTTCCAGCCAACCGAACCGAGCGCCAGACCATCGAAACGCCCGACGAGATCACCCGATCGGAGGCCGATTTCCACGCTATCGCCCATCGGCAACCAGTTACCGCCCAGCAACGTCCTGAACTCCTGGTGATCGTTCGCCCGGAAGGTTTCGCTCTCGATCGGATCCCTGCGATGATCCACCAGATCCGGGTATTCGACGGGAGGCATGACCCAGTTCAGGCGGCGATACTCCGGCTGATCCTGCGAGTCCACCTCCAGCGGAATGCGACGGATTTCCAACCCTCTGGTCGTCAGACTCAGGAAATAGACCATGCCTTCGACCGGATCGAACGCCGGTCCCGCCGCTCCGCCCAAAACCAATGTGAGGGGAACCCGGTCCGCCTCAGCCGACACCTCCAGGATATCGATATTGGGGATGCCTGAGCGATCCGATACGACCAGGAGTCGGTCGGGCGCGATCCACTCGAGATGCATGATGTTTTCCCGTGGCAGAGCTGGGATGTCCCGGATCGCTCCGGTAACACTGTCGACCAATCGCACGCGGCAGAATGTCTTGGCGGATTCAATCACCGCGATCCACGCTCCGTCCGGAGACACTCTCGGAGCCGTCAGCGAACGGTCGATTGAGGGGGAAATGACCGAGGTCAGCGCGGCGGACGGAAGATCCAGCCTGACAAGCTCCGATCGGCCGAATTGCTGCCGAACCGCCACGAGCCATTTTCCATCGGGCGCTGGATCTGCCTGCCGTAAATCTGCATGCACCGTCAATCGTCGATAGTCTCCGGAATCGACCTCCCAGATAAACAGGTCGGGATGCAGCAACCCGTCATGATCCCGGACAAGCGCGTTGAAAAGGATCGCCTTGCCATCCGGCATCCATCTCGGATCGGACGGATTGAGCCCGGTGCGGGAGGGGAATCGTGCGAGTTCCTTGCGTGCGGGTGGTCCGGTTGTGATATCCGGAACATCCTCGGGGTCCTTCGCCAGTGCCTTGCGTCGAGCCTCTTCGCGCCTGGCCTCCGACTCATCCGCTTCCGTCATGCTCAGAACCACCAGCGAAGGAGGCGTATGCGCGGCTCGGGTCAGGAGTGCCATTCGGGATCCGTCCGGTGCGATATCCGGCGGGTCTGTGGCCTCGGAAGCGCTCCGCCACAACTCCCCGGTTCGCACGGCATCCGCTGCGTCTCGCTCGAATTCGATCGCCGATGCCGTGAGTTCCGCTCGAAAACGATTGTAGAGCGTTTCCGCGGAATCCCCGAACAGCCCTGTAAATGCTTCATCAAACGATCGCCGTTGTCGGGCCGTCATCCGACGCCATAGTTTGGTCCAGATCTCCGTGTCTCCGGAATGGTGTTCGAGCCATTCGAGGAAGGCGGAGCCCACAAGGTACGGCATCGAATAACCCATCCAGACATCCGAGCCGCTCAGAACCGCATAGTCGGGAAGGCGACCTTCCATCGCCCACTGCCGCAGAACCGCCGAACGAAAGGAGGTGAATGGCCGCCCCGAACCGGTTAGTTTGCCCTCCAGAACGACCGCGTAGCCTTCGGTCAACCAGGTCGGAGCTTTCATCGCAATCGGTCCGATCGGCAGCAGCCACGCGAGCATCCGGTCGACCCTGTTCCGGGATGGACGGATCAAGTGAGCGATATGCGCAAACTCATGCGATCCGACCAGTTCTCCCCAGTCGGTGTACCCCGCGAGACTCGAGGAGGCATCCGGTGCGGATGCCCACAACACGATTCGGGGAGCATTCAGAAGGGGCAGGGCCATGCCGTTTGCCGCACCCATCGGGTCCATGACCAACACATCGACCCTGCGATCCGGAACATGCCCGACGATCGCCGTCACTTCTTCATGAATCGATTCCATCCGGGACGCGACTGCAACCGTCCATTCCTCGAAACGCTCAGGAAAGAAAATCCGGAAATGCGCCGTCTCCGTGACCCGCCAATCCCAATGCGGCATGCCATCAAACTGAGCGGCCAGGGGAGCAGCCCGGAGGAACAGACAGAACGTCAACCCGATAAAAATGCAGCGATGTGTATGTTTCATCATCTTGATCCGGTGAATCGATCAGGGGTGAAGGGCACGGAATCCGTTGCGCAAATCCGTAATCGCATCGATCGTCGCAGCGCGGGCTGCTTCGGCGTAGCGCTCGGGACCGAAATGGGCATGGATCCCTTTCTGAAATGCGAACAGGATGGCGCGCGACGAGTTGACGATCCCACCGTGGCCCCGCTGATCCAGTGTGATCATGGCATCCCGCGAACCGCCTCCCTGGAACCCGTATCCCGGAATCAGAAAGATCGTTTTCGGCATCCGCCTGCGCAATCCGATCGCGGCTTCCGGGTAGGGCGCGCCGACGACTGCGCCGACATCGGAATACCCGCAATCACCCTCGCGTCCACTGCCCCAGTTCACGACCAGATCCGCCACACTGTCCGCAACCGTACCTTCGTGTGTGGGAATATCCTGAATCTGGCACCCTGAGGGATTCGATGTTTTCACCAGAACAAAGACTCCCGTTTTCCGATATGGACATAAAAACGGCTGGATGGCTTCGAAACCCATGTACGGATTTAACGTGATTGCATCGACACGGATATCCGGCTCAGGGAACCCGGCGCGCGGAGGTGCAAGATATGCCTCTGAATAAGCCTCGGCTGTCGACCCGATGTCACCCCGCTTCGCATCCCCGATCACGATCAGATCCCGGGATACAGCTTCGGCACATAATCGAGCCAACACGCGCATTCCCGGTGATCCGAGCCGCTCAAAGAACGCGAACTGAGGCTTGACGGCGGGAACGAGATCCGCGACTGCATCCAGTATTTGCATACAGAATGTCTCAACCGCTCGCGCATACCTCTCAAGGGGATCGAGATGATGGTCGATCGAATCCAACAGATGCGCCGGTATCAAGGCCAGATGAGGATCGAACCCGACACAGAGCGGTGTCTCCTTCTGATCCACCGCACGAAACAGACGGTCTGCGAAATGCATCGTGTGTTTTCCTTATTCGGAGGATCCCTCTACGTCGATCGGCGGATGATTCATCAGCGCAAACATCAACTCACCTTCGGCCGCGACCTTTCCCCCAACGATTTCTGCCTTGCCCCGGGCCGTATAAATCCGGCCTTTCCGATTCACGAATTCGATCGTCAACCGAAGCTGATCTCCCGGGGTGACGGGCTGTTTGAAACGGAACTGCTTCACGGATGCGAAATACCCCATCACCCGCGCATCGCGTTCACCCTTCTGCCCGATCGCCGTGCCCAGGACCAGTGCAGCCATCTGAGCCAGCGCCTCGATCATGAGCACACCCGGCATGATCGGCTGTTCGGGAAAATGACCCGTGAAATAGGGCTCATTGAACGTCACATTCTTGATTCCCACTCCCGATTTCCCGGGAACATAGTCGAGAACACGGTCGACCAGCAGGAAGGGGTACCGGTGAAACAGATACTTCTGAATCTGGTTGATGTCGAGTTCCGGCATGAGGGTCTCCTTTTCCGCGCTTGTTTATTGGTAGCGCAGATTCGAGCAAAGTTCAAGATGCCCGGGCAGGTCATGCAACACCCGATCTGACCCGTACAGAAACAAGACCGGACCCCGAAGGGCCCGGTCCGATTATTTTATCAGGTTCGACTTAGAACGATCGCCGAAGCGTTCCGAGAGCGAACAGGATTCCGAACGCCAGAAGCATCAGACCAATCCCCATCGGACCGGATGCCGGTACCGGCAGCGGTGTCGATGTCGGTCCCGGAGGCGTATCCGTCGGTACCGGGGTCAGGGTCGGAGTCGATGTCGGCTCGGGTGTATTCGTCGGCGTACTGGTCGGCTCCGGTGTGAAGGTCGGAGTGCTCGTCGGCTCTGGCGTAAAGGTCGGTGTATTTGTTGGTACCGGAGTGAACGTCGGCGTACTGGTCGGGGGTGGCGGTGTGTTGGTCGGGGTACTGGTCGGCACAGGTGTAAAGGTCGGTGTGTTGGTCGGAACCGGCGTAAAGGTCGGTGTATTCGTTGGTACCGGAGTGAACGTCGGTGTACTGGTCGGGGGCGGCGGTGTGTTGGTCGGTGTACTAGTCGGCACAGGCGTAAAGGTCGGCGTGTTGGTCGGAACCGGCGTGAAGGTCGGTGTGTTCGTTGGCACCGGAGTGAACGTCGGCGTGCTGGTCGGGGGTGGCGGTGTGTTGGTCGGGGTACTGGTCGGCTCAGGTGTAAAGGTCGGAGTGTTGGTCGGAACCGGCGTGAAAGTCGGTGTATTCGTTGGCACCGGAGTGAACGTCGGCGTGCTGGTCGGAGGTGGCGGTGTGTTGGTCGGCGT
>CAYYMM010000011.1:46603-58367 GCA_964472395.1 uncultured bacterium
ACCGGAGTGAACGTCGGTGTTGGAGTCCGTGTCGGCGTATTGGTCGGGGGCGGCGGTGTGTTGGTCGGCGTATTGGTCGGCACAGGCGTAAAGGTCGGTGTGTTGGTCGGAACCGGTGTGAAGGTTGGTGTATTCGTTGGTACCGGAGTGAACGTCGGTGTTGGAGTCCGTGTCGGTGTATTGGTCGGGGGCGGCGGTGTGTTGGTCGGCGTATTGGTCGGCACAGGCGTAAAGGTCGGTGTGTTGGTCGGAACCGGTGTGAAGGTTGGTGTATTCGTTGGTACCGGAGTGAACGTCGGTGTTGGAGTCCGTGTCGGTGTTGGAGTTCGCGTCGGTGTGTTGGTCGGGCCGGACGGAGTGTTCGTGGCCGTGGGTGTCGGAGTCGCCATCCAGCAGGCATTCACAATGACATTATCGATCTGCAAATACTCAGCATTCAAATTGGCCTGACAACGGAATCGGAGACGCAGATTCGGATTGTTGTTCGCTAATCCGCCGCTGAGCGTCGACAGGTTGTACGGACCACGCTGAGTCCATGCGTGATTGGTCGTAAAAGAAGCAATAGCGGTCGCAGCCCATGTTGTCCCGCCATCATACGACATGTAAACATCGACGGATTCTCCGAGATCCAATCCGACAGCGGAACTCTGGAAGCTCAGAGAAACCGTGTCTCTACCAGATGTGGATACTCCGATCTGGGCATTGGCGGTATTCTGAATGCGTCCTTCTCGAGTGCTCGTCAAATCGACGGTATTGGTATAATCGGCAACGAGGCACCGTGCATCTGCGCTCTGTGTCCAGACCGGTCCCGCGGTTTCACCCCAGTCGTCGCCATCTTCAAAGTTCTCGTTCAGAATGTTTGTGCAAGGAGAACATGCCGGTGCACAGGACAAACACACATTATCAACTCCCACGGCATAGGCATTGTTCGCATAGTAACCAAAAGCAATCGTCACAAGTCCGGTTGCAGAGCAGGGTGGGCACGCACCCAGAAAGTTGGACAAATAGATCGTATCATTACCGGATACTGTCGAGGATGTCGCGTTGGCGTGATATGCAATCTGCGTATATTCGGTTTCATCGCACCCATTTGTCGGTTCTCCACACATCGCATAGGCGGCAAGAATGGTTGAATTACCGCCATCGACTGGGCCTGTGGCCCAGCAGAAGCTGAGCGTCAGATCGCTGGAGCAGCCCGACACGTCGAAGGTTTTAAAGACGAGGAACCAGTCGTTTTCCGTGCTGTAATTATGCCCGAGGAAATATGTGTCGTTGCACGGAAGCGATCCATAAGTACCGCTGTAGATGCCCCATCCCCCGCCTCCACCACACTCTGTCCATCCATCCCCACTCCCTTCAAAAGAGTCGCATCCGCCGGGTGTCGGCATCGAAGTCGGTGTATACGTGGGTGTCGGCGTCCGGCTGGGAGTCGGTGTCATCGTGGGGCCGGTTGGCGTCGGAGAAGGTGTATGAGTACCCGCGCCGCATGGTTCACCGAGGATTCTGAGATCATCGATCGCAACCGAATCTCCGTCGTATCCGTAGTATCGAACCGCAACGACCAGGCTGGTGCATTGGTCATAGCTGGCTGGTAACGGGTAACAGGCATTCGTGCAGGCCCCGGAGGCGATCGTCAGCACATTCGTTTCCTGGTAGATGCGTTCCCAGGGCGCGCTGAGATCGGCGCAATCGAGCGTAGAGAAGTCCGCGCAGGCGACCCATACCTCCATCGTTTCACCGTATGTCGCCGAGTTGTAGAACCAATCCAGACAGACACTGAGGTTGCAGTATCCGCTCATGTTGTGATTCGGATTGGTATTGCCGTCCATAATAAGGAGATGATCCGGGCCGTTGGGCGAGTTACATGCCTGGTAGTTGTGCCAGGCGATGTATGTTCCGTCGCAGGCGGGAGTCGGCGTCGAGAGCTGGGTCATCGGATCGAGTCTGCCCCAGTCGGCTGTACACCCGGATGCGCCGAGCGGACCGGTGCAACTGTAGACACCGGACTCGAATGAATCCTGATAAACGGGGGCCGGAAGCGGAGTCGGGGTGCTGGTGGGGGTCCACGTCGGGCCGACCGGGATCACATTGTACAGAACCAGTGCGAAATCCTGATCGGTCGTATCGGCATTCCCGGGGACGCCATCGCCATTCAACGCATTGGCTGTGACTCGGAAAGTATACGATCCGGAAGGACTCTGGATGTAGACACACTCGACGTTGTTGACAATATCGGCCGAACCGCCTGTCGTCGACCAGCCGCCGCTGAAGACGTTTCCGAGATACGTGCTGCTGCCGGTTACGGTCAGATTCAGATCATTCTTCAGAATCGTGCCGCCCGGCGTTCCCGGAGCATCCGTCCAGACGAGCGTCGCTTTGACGGGCAGGGAACCGTTGGCCACCATGTAGGTCACTTCGTAATAGGTTCCGTTCGTACCCAGCGTCGTCAACTGATCATAATAAATCATGTTGACGCCGTTGTTGACCGTCTTGGACAAATTGATCCGGCCCCATCCCTGATAGCGATTCGGGATCGCCGGCAAGGTGGAGGGAGTGGTATGTCCGGACTGACCGCCCGCCATATCGTCCGCGCCATTGATGAGCGCGGCTTTGATCATGGCGGGACTGGGAGGTGTGCTGTAGCTTGCGTTGTACCATTGATAGAATAGAGCCCCGGCTCCCGCGGCATGCGGGCATGCCTGGCTGGTTCCCGAACACCAGTTGTAATTCGTCTGGGCTGCCGGCCAGTACGGATCACATACGCCGGTTCCCGTATACCCACTATACTGCGATGCCATTGAATTGATGTGCGTTCCCGGTGCCATGACATCCGGTTTGATCCGGCCGTCGGACGTATTGCCGACGCTCGAGAAATTGATCTTGTCGTTTCCGTTATCGGCCTGCGCATTGGACGCGCCGCATCCGTCGGTTCCTTCCATGCGGTAATTTTCGGATGCGCCCACCGTCACGAGGTTTTTGGCGATGGCCGGATCTCCGCAGTTGCCGGGTGACGATGTGCCGGTGTAACACGTGCCATCGTTACCGGCTGAATTGAAAATACAGAATTGCTGATTCCCGGATGTTCCGGAAGCCGCATCACGGACAAAGGTATCGTAATCCACGCACTGCGTGCTATAGGTCATCGGGTATCCTGAACACAGATAGGGAGATGATCCCCAGCTCTGGCTGCTCAGGCGGGCACCGTTATTGTAAGCATTCTGCGTGGTGGCATACAGATCCGATGCGGTAAAATTACCGCTATCGTTGAATATGCGGGTCATTCCGACCTGCGCGGATGGTGCGACACCCAGCCCGAGTCGGTATCCCGAAGCATCCGTCGTGCCGATCGTGGCATTTCCGGCAATGATGCCCGTGCAATTCGTTCCATGCCCGATGACGTCCCGCCATCCCTGCCCGGTTGTGTCGTTCGTGAAAGCCACCCGACCGCGCAGGTCCTGATGGAGAGTCGACTGATTCCCTGTGCACAATCCGGAATCGGCGACTTCGATGATGACGCCGCTACCGTTGACGCCACGACTGGTCAACCAGGTCTGGTACGTCGCGCCGGTCGGCTGATACGATGCGTTGTAATTTCCGGCCAGGATCTGATCCGAACGCTCGTCGTTCAGTCTTGGTTCATAGTACGGACCGACCCATAACACACCTTCGATCTTCAGCACGTCGTCGATCAATCCCTGATCCAACCGATAACTGCAGTTCATGATGGGTTGGATCGTATTGGGAATCAGATCACGAACCGGGTCGGCACCCAGATCCAGCAAAGCTTCATGAGCCTTCTTGCCATCCGGAGCCGACATGCAGACCTGAATCTGTTCGTATTCTTTCTTCCCGTATTCTTCCGCGAGTTTCTCCTTCAGGTTGGCCGTCGCGCGATAGGCAGGATGAAACGGCCCGGACCACCGGATTCTGGAATCCAGTTTCACGGTCCCAAGCCGGGCGGCATCACATTTGACGAGATACGCCGTGCCGCTCTGATGCCAGATCCGTTTCTGAACCTGGGCGTCGAGCCATGCGAGATCCGCGTCGTCGGGATACTCGGTGAACTGCACCAGGAAGTATCCGGACGCCTGAGCAGAGTATTGCGCCTGCAGATTCTCGGGAATCGTCGGAGCGTTGCTCAGAGGATCAAATGTATACCCCCCCGCAACGATCTGATACCGTGAATCCGCCGCATGCGCGATTGGCACCAAACATGCAGCAATGATCAACACGATCAAACTGGTAAATCTTTGCATATTCCCCCTCCGAAAAAAATGACCCCAATTTCGCATTATAGCGGTAATGCTCATCCGAAGCAACTCGTTTTCCGGACTTGATTCCCAGGCCCGATTTCATTATCGTTCTGCCGATTTGATTCCGGGGATTTCCCCGCATCGCTTTCAACCCTCTTCATTCGAGGCACTCCCAATGACCCAATCCAAGGCTGAACGATACGAACAGATCGACCGAACTTTCATCGATCTTCAGGAAAATATCGATCTCGACAACTATCTCGGACCCATCAACCGCGCATCCGAGTTGGCCCGTTTCAAGGAAGAAGTGGACTCCGGCCGGATCTGCAACCCCCAGTTCGAATATGATCCGCTACCCGATGTCCATGAATCCGAACTGGTCTCATTCATGGAAACACTCGACCCTTCCGACCCGATCGAAACGCTGTACCGCGAAGCCGTCTCAACACGACTGGGCGAGATCCGATGCGCACTCACCCATTCCGCATCGGTCATCTCGGCACACACATCCTCATGCTACGGTGTCCCCGATCAGAGTATCCTCGACGTCGCCAGGAAAAACCTCACGGACATCCATCCCGATCAGCGCGCCTATACCGGCTCGATCGAAGGGCGCATCTACCATGCCGAGGAACTGGCCGATATCTGCCGCACGGCCATGACAAACTACGGATTCGACTGGAAGGTGGTGGTCAAAGCCGAGATGGGTGCGAAAGCCGCGGTCGATAATCTGATCCGGGAGTTCTGGATCCGCGCCGATGTCCGATTCCATGAATCACTCGTCAAGATGATGGTTGTTCACGAAATCGGCACGCATATTCTTCGAAGCGAGAACGGGTATGCCCAGCCACTGAAACTGTTCGGCCGCGGACTCGCAGCGTATCAATTCACGGAAGAGGGCCTGGCGGAGTATGCCGAGGAACGCACCGGCGCGCTGCTCGAAGACACGATCTACCGCATCTCCGGACGAGTCATCGGCGTACACATGGCTCTGACGGGCTCATTCTGGGACGTCTATTGCGCCTTGAAGGACCAATTCGATACCGATATGGCATTCGATATCGCCCAACGGGCAAAACTGGGCATCCGCGACACCTCACAACCCGGATCCTATACCAAAGACTATACCTATCTGGCGGGATTGCTGGCCGTACGGTCGTTCTTCGGAACGGCGGATGCCGAGTCCATCGATGCACTGCTCGCCGGAAAAGTCGGTTTTCACCACCTCGACACAGTCAGGCAACTCCAGAAGGAAGGCTATCTGGTCCGTCCGCGTGCTTATCCCGAATGGATGTGACGGGCAGGCTGGTCGTTACGCCTGATCCAGCCCGTTGAAAAAATCGAAGACCGCCGAATAATACCGGAGGTTTTCGGCCAGACCTCGCCAGCCATGCCCCTGCCCCGGTAATTCCACGTATCTGAACGGTTTGCCGGCATCGGCAAGGGCGCGCGCCATCTGCCGACTCTGGTCAACCGGCACACGATTGTCGTTCTCACCATGCACCAGCAGAATCGGGCCCGTCGCCTTGTCCGCATGCATGACGGGAGACCGATCCATCAGCCGCTCCCGTTCGGTATCGGGGTTCCCCGCTTTCTGCAGCACCCAATCCGGAATATTGCATGTCCGATAATAATCGACGATGTTGCTGATCCCATAAGCGGATATGGCGAATCCCCACCCGAATGTCTCATTGTGTCCATTGACACCTGATGGATATGTCGCAGCGCGCAGCGCACAATAACCACCGTGACTGCCTCCCTGCAGACCAATCTGATGCTCTTCAATGCCGAATCGCCGGGTGAGATATCGACCGGCATAGACGAGATCGATAATTTCGTTGCCGCCAAGATCCCGATCGTTCAACGCATAGAAGTCAGCACCAAACCCCCACGAACCTCTCACCGCGGGACTCAGAACAATGAATCCGGCCTGCAAAAGAATCTGATAATCCGGTCGATACCGGTTTTCGCCACCGTAAAACGCAGTGATGATCGCCCGCCACTTCGATCGATCCTCGGGTAACCCATGCGGCACCAGAAGAAAACTGTGGATCCGGCGGCGCGATTGCGTCTTCGGATCCGTATCGAATGTCTCGTACTCGATCGCTTCCGCTGTTCCTTGAACGACCTGTTCGAGCAAATCCTCCGGATAGCGCAGGAAACTGCTCCGGGCCACGGTCACCCTGCCGTCGGACAATCGGGGGACCAGTTCGAATATCTGAAACGGTTCGGAACATGACGTATATCCGGAGAACAACCGTTTCTGCTCGTGACTGAACACACTGAATGACCCGTCGATTACCTCCTCATAAAGGGTTTCGGAGGTCCGCGGATCGATGACCATCACGGTGTTCCGAACCGGATTCTGACGAACGGCCCACAGCAGCGCACGGCCGTCGACGGGAAACGTCAGCGCCGACCCGGTTTCTTCGGTCCAGGCCGTCACCGCCCGCACCGTGCGGCTCGGCAGATGATAGGCATATACGTTGATGAAGCCGGATTCATCCGAGATGTACAGAAAGGTATCGTCATCGAGCCAGTGCTGAAGCAGTCCGAACGATGTGCGTTTGACATCGGGCGGCAGCAGTCGCTCCATCAGACCGGTCGCGGGATCATACACCACAATGTTGCTCCGGTTCCGGTCGTATTCCTGCATCACACGGAAGACCAGACGGCCATCGCGTCGGTGCTGCAGAATCGACGTCCAGGAAAACGTCCAGACGGCGTCGTCCGAAATGAGCGATGTCACGGTACCCGTTTCGACATCGAGCGATTTCAGCGTCGATACCATCCGCCCGGCTGTCTCGTCCTTCCGCCTGGCAATAAACACAATCGAACGGCCGTCATCGACCGCATCCGCTCCATAGACGTATTCTTCATCGGTCATCTTCGCCCGTTGCCCGTCTTCAATCGACAGGAAATAGATATTCAGGATCTCATCGTTGCGCTCATCGCCGATGTACCAGAGGCACTTCCGACTGGGCAGATACTCGATCGACCATGCATTGAACGCACCAAAGTCCAGGTCGGATATCGTTCGGCCTTTTGCCAGGTCCGGCTGAGGTGTCAGCGGGAGCGCTTTGAGGGTGATCCGCTCGGTTCGGTGCATGTAATAGAGTGTATTGTCGAGTTCACTGAAGATGAATCCGAAATACGGGAATCCCTCGAAGTATGGTTTCAGGTCGATCTTTTTATCCCGATATTGAATGATGGTCTGCATGGCGTTCTTTCCTGTCTTCCCTGACTGGTTCTATGGCACGCTGAATTTCAGTGCCGTCCCGCTTCTGATGTCCAACCGCTCGGCTTCCCCCGCTCCAATCTCAAGAACATACATCCCCCGCCCGTTCCGCACCGGCACGTCCGCATCCGGCACGCGTTCGCGACAAGCCGGCACACGCGACGACACCGACGTCACCTTTCCGTTGCGGTCGATCCAGATGATGTCCAGCGAGATCCATGTGTTGCGCATCCAGATCTGCTGATCTCCCTCGTTCGAATATACAAAAAACATCCCGGTATTCTCCGGGACAGATTCACGGAACATCATCCCGATCATCTTTTCTCTGGGTGTCCTGGCCACTTCTGCACGGATCGCTCGCCCGGTCGGCAACTCAATCGAGATGACAGGGAGGCCGCGTTGGGCACGGTCATCTCCATCAACCGGGATCACCCCTCCGGTGCTCCGTTCCCGCATGATCAGGATACCGACAACAATGACCGCGGCGATCGAAACCCCGTACACCAGCCGACGCACCGCCATCGCTCTCATGGATCTCTCCTCCGGACAGCGGGGAACGCTTCGTTCATTCCGGTCGCTCCCCCCTCAACCTATTCGCTCCAGCCGAATTCAAACCGATCGTACTGCCCGATGATCCGGGTCATGCCGGAATCGGTCATGCCCGCATAGAACTGAACTCCCGACGCGGTGCCTGCTCCGGACGGCCACGTGAACGCGGGGATCACGTCCTGGCTCGTCATACCAGACTGCAGATCGAGTGTGTAGTGATCGAAGGACGTGAAGGATGGCGCAAAATAATAGGAACCATAAACATCGAGCAGCACGAACACGGGAACATCATCGAGTGCAGCAGAAGAAGGATTGCACAACTCGATGCGGCAGTAGCAGGTATCCCCTGGCCGATACAAATCCGATGGCATATGAACCGATATGCCCAGAGTCTGGCATGGCGGCGTGGCAGTCGGTGTCATGGAGGGATGTTCGGTCGGAGATGCTGAGGGAATTTCGGTCGGCGTCGAGGATGGTGCCTGCGTCGGAGATGGAGTCGGTGTTTCGGATGGAATAGGCGTCGGCGTGGAGGATGGAATCGAAGTCGCAGTCGGAGTAGCTGTACGCGTCGGAGTCGATGTCCCGGTCGGAGAGGACGTTGCGGACGCCGTGGGAGTGCGGGTTGGAGTAAGAGTCGGCGTGCGCGTCGGGGTTGGAGACACGGTCGGAGTCTGTGTCGGCGGATTCGGTGTACCTGTGGCGGTCAGAGTGGGCGTCGGCGACGATGTGGGCGGGAGCGTTGGAGTCGAGGTCGGAGGAACGGCTGTCGGGGACATCGTCGGAGTCAGCGTCGGCGGATTGGTCGGCGGAGGTGTCGGAGTCGCGGTGGGATCCACAACGGGAGTATCCGTTGGATTCACGGTCGGCTCTGGAGTCTCGGTCGGGGGTGGCGTGAAGGTCGGCGGGCGTGGTGTCCAGGTCGGGGTGATCGTCGGGGTGCGCGAAGGAGTCGGTGTGCGTGTCGGAGTGGACGTGCCGGGAGGTGTGGCTGTGGGCGCCTGGGGATCGACCGCATTTGAAACGACGATCGCGAAGTCCTGATCGGTCGTATCACCGTTACCCGGCACACCGTCTCCGGCCAGACTGGCTGCCGTGACACGTACAGTCCAGGAACCCGAAACACTCTGAAGATACACGCATTCCACCGTGTTGACGGAATCTGCTGTGCCTCCAGTCGTCGACCAACCGGAGGAGAACACGTTTCCGATGTAGGTTTGAGATCCGTTCGTTACCGTGAGATTCAGGTTGTTCTTGAGTATCTGGCCACCGGGCGTACCGGGGGCATCCGTCCAGACCAACGTCACTTTGAAGGGAAGTGATTCGTTTGCCACATCCAGATCGAATTCATAGTAATCGTTCGCTGCGGCAAGCACGGTCTGCTGATCTTTGTAAATCATGCTCATCCCGTTGCCGATTGTTTTGGATAAATTGATGCGTCCCCATCCCTGATACCGGTTGGGAATATTGGGCAGTGTGGCCGGCGAAGTGTGCCCGGACTGACCTCCCGCCATGTCGTCGGCACCATTGATCAAGGCAGCCTTGATCAGGGCCGGGGATGGGGCCGCGCCTTGATTGGCCAGATAGTACTGATAAAACAGAGCACCCGCACCCGCGGCGTGCGGACACGCCTGACTCGTTCCCGAACACCAGTTGTAATTCGTCTGACCGGACGGCCAATACTGATCACAGACACCATTGCCGTTGTACCCCGAGTACTGCGACGCAAGCGACTGAATATGCGTCCCGGGGGCCATCAGGTCGGGTTTGATACGTCCATCCGATGTCGGACCGACACTGGAGAAGTTGATTTTGTCCCGCCCGCTGTCCGCTCCTGAGTTCGTTACTCCGCATCCATCCGATCCATCCATCCGATAATTTTCGGAAGCACCGACGGTGATGAGATTCTTGGCGATCGCGGGATCACCACAGTTGCCGGGCGACGATGTGCCGGAATAGCAATCGCCGTCGTTTCCCGCCGAGTTGAACACGCAGAATCCCTGATTTCCCGCTGTCGTCGTATCCGCATCCCGGATGAACGTGTCGTATGTCACGCATTGAGAACTATAGGTCATCGGATATCCGGAACATAACCAAGGTGACGACCCCCAACTCTGACTGCTTAATCTCGCCCCGTTGGCGTAAGCCGTGCGGGTAGTCGTGACGAGATCGGGATTGGAAAAGGAGCCGGAATCATTGAAGATGCGGGTATTCCCGACATTCGCACCGGGGGCGACACCGAGTCCGTACTTATAGCCCAGCGCATCCGTCACTCCCAGCGCACCATTCCCGGCCACGATTCCCGCACAGTTCGTTCCATGCCCGATCGCATCACGATTGCCCTGCCCCGTTGTATCGTTATGGAACGCCACTCGCATCCGCAGATCCATATGCAGCGTCGTATTGTTGCCGGTACACAACCCCGAATCCACCATCTCGACCGTCACGCCGCTGCCGTTGACGCCTCGCTGAGTGAGCCATGTCGAATAGCCCGGACCGGTCGGCTGGTAATTCAAATTGTAATTCCCCGCCAGAATCTGACTCGAACGCTCATCATGCATTCTCGCTTCGAAGTATGGTTCGACCCTGAGCACGCCTTCGATGGCGACAAGCGCATCGAGATCACTGCTGGCGATGTAACAGGTGACCTGACGGGCACCGAAAGCCCTGATCTCGGAGATTGAACCGAACAGCTCGGCATCCAGATCCTCCAGACAGGCCAGGAATGCCTCGATATCTTCATCCGCTACGATCAATCGTACGGGATATCGCCGAGATTCCGGGTATTCCGCGTATAAGACGTCCCAGATCGAATCATCCATGCGAAAGACGGCCGGATACGGACCAATCCAGCGGATGAGGGGGTTGGCGACCAACAGTTTGACGGTGTCCGTTGCATCGAATCGAACGAGGAACGTCGAACCGCTCTGATGCCAGATCCGCCTCACCCCGACACCATCGAGCATCGCAAGATCCGAATCGTCGGGCATGGTGTCGAACTGAACCAGCCGATAGTGCGTGTCGGCCTCCACCACCAAGCGTTCCGTGACATCCGCATCGGTTGCCAGCGGGTCAAAACAGAACGATCCGGCCGTGATCATCCGGCTATCCGGTTCGACACATCGGACCTGATGATTCAGCGAGCAGAAAAGAACGACAACCAGAGACACTCTGGCAGCCAGAGAACACAATGGAGTCATGTCACATATCCCCCGGGGTTGCCCCGCCTGTTATCGGGCTGCAGGAATCACCTCGATAGGCCAGCCCAAAGCCTTGAGATCATCTTGCAAATCGGATGCCGGACCCACGACCACCACCTGGATTTTCGCCGGGTCGATGCATTCCGATGCCGCGACCATGAGATCCGTTTCGGAAATACCCCTGATGTTGTCGAGGTATTTTTCCAGATAATCTCTGGGAAAACCTTTTCGATTATAATCGAAGAGCCTCTGGACGAGATGTTTGCGGCGCTCGAAGTTGAACACGAATGAACTCTGGATCGACTCCCTTGCCTGCTTCAACTCGCTGGCTGAGACCAGTTGCGTGCGCATCTGGTCGATGATCTGAAGCGTGGTCTGGATAGCATCACGGACCGACGCGAGCTTCGTCTGGCAGTCCACCTCAAACACCGTATTGGGAATCCGAGATGAGAAACCTCCGGATACAGTGTACGCATACCCTTTTTGCGTCCGAATCACATTCATCAGCCGCGTCGACATGCCTCCGG
>CAYYMM010000012.1:0-22092 GCA_964472395.1 uncultured bacterium
CTCAGTCCGCTCCATCCCTCGGAGCCGCATGAATTGCAGCCCGCGGGGCCCTTCGAAAAAGAGGCCGGATTGCAGTTCGCCGGCGAGTTCCATCAGGCGGATCGCCTTGAATACCGCCGGCCACTGCATGTCAGGAAGTTCTCTCTGAAGCAGTTCCCTCTGGAGCACGCCGTAACGGTCGAGAAGCAATCTCACGCGATTCCTGCGCAGTTCCTCACGGTCAATCTCGTCGAGCGTTTCTCCGCCCCCTGGTGTCCGCCGGAACAGCCCGCCGATGCGGAGCTGCCTCGTTCGATGCCGCATGGATCGTGCGATCGTCGATGACTTCCCCTCGCTCTGCTGCGCTCGACTCGCGTCGCTGTCGAGGGGATTCCGGACCGGATCGAACGAGGTTGCCGTGACCGCGCCTCTCCGGATCAGGTCTGCCATCTCCAGTAAAAACCCGTCGATCGAGCCGCCGTGCCGGAGATAGAGCGTCGTTGCATCGTAACCGGCCAGCGGATCAGGGAACAATCGATTCAAGGCGTCTCGACGCGCATCCGGCAACTCGACCGCCACACGGATGAGGGGTTCCGCAACGGGCAAAAAAACGACCCGATCACCGGGCAGCATCTGCCAATAGATGCCGGACTCCTGGAAAGCCCGGTCCAGCCAAGCGGGATCATATCGGCGGCAACGCGCGGGTAGAATGTCAGATTCAATGGCGGTTGCGGGCATCGGCATTCCGATCAACCGGTCGAGCGACTCCGTGAACTGTCCGAAATCTCGTGCCGGCGTCAGAATGCCCTGCCTGCCGGCCACGACGGCATTCAATCGATGCAAGGTCCTTGATCCGACAGCGGTCGGCACCTTGCTGCGCTTCGCGGCCCGCGTCAGCATTTCGTAGTTCCGCAGATCGCATATCCACTCATCGTCCGAACCGGCCACGAGCCGTCCCGTGAGAACCCGATCGTCCGTGATTCGATCGATGATCTGTCCGCGATCCAACCCGAACAGCTCCGCAAGCTCGTCCAATCGCACGGGGCCCCTGTACGCGAGAATATTCCGTACCCAGCCCGCGAACTCCTCCGGATTGGTTTCGACGCGCCCGACAGCCCTCCGGATCCGTTCCGCAATCCAGGAACTCGCGATCACCTCAGTCGCGCCCGGCGCCAACCGGAATGTCTCGACGCAGTCAAGTTCCCTGCGCAATTCCCCGGGATCGATCGCATGATCCCGCCCGATCGCGTCGATCAGCCGCTCCCATTCGTCCCTGCGGATCACCGCGACATCCTCGATCCACGCGATCAACTCGTCGGAATCCTCGGGAGTATAGCCCGCTTCGAGCCTTCGCAGCTTACTCTCGAAACGCTCGATGTCGGCCGGTGTCACGGTTGGTTTCAGATCAGGGGCGTCGATCAGGTCTCGCACGAGACTCCGCTCGACTCTGCTCTTCGGCGCGCCTTCCGGCCGGTCGTCCTCATACATGAAAAAGTTGATCTGCCGCCACGCCAATCCCTCGGCGAACGGACTCGGAAGCGGCGTCGACACGGCGGTCCATCGAATCGCTCCGGACTGGATCTCGTCGAGCAGCATTCGGAGGGCGGGCATGTCGAATTCATCCTCCATACACGTCCGCCAGGTTTCGATGATCATCGGGAAGTCGGTGTAACCCAGCACGGCACCCATCAGCCGCTTCGCCCGCAACCGGCTCATCCACAGCGGCATTCTCTGCGTGAAGCGAGTCCTGCCGAGCAGCATGGCGCGCCCTGCGCATTCCCGGAAACGCGCACCGAAAAATCCCGTGCGTTCGAGATGTTTCGCGATCAGTGCATCGAGATTCGAGGGGGTCACGAGTCGCATCAGTTCGTCCGGGTCCGTTTCGACCGGGAGCATCACCGCGATGCTGTCGTCGTTCATGAAGATCTCTGGGGCATACCCGAATCGTTCCTCGAGTGCCGCACCGAACGCGATTGAAAAGGGCCGGTTCAGACGGCCTCCCCAGAGTGTATGGATGATGAGTTGCGTGCCGGGGGTCTTGTCCGGTCCGGATTGCGTGAATTCGAGCAGAACGTGGCGGCGATGGGGCAGCATCGACCGGGTGTGCGCCTTCTGGAGCGTCAGATGTCGTGTGATCGCTTCCTGAACCGCTTCCGATACGCGTACCTCAGATGTCTCACCGGCCGGCTTCGGCGCAGAATCGGGAGGGGGATCGCCGAGATATCGCAGGATCGCCTCCGAGAAATGAAAGTCGCGATAGGATTCCTCGGCCTTCCAGAATGGCGCGTTCCCGCTCCGTCCGGGCGCCGGAACGACCTGGACATCGTTGTGCGTGATCCTCTCGATCTTCCAGGACTGAGTCCCGAGCGAAAACACCTGTCCGGGACGCGCCTCCCATACGAATTCCTCGTCCAGTTCGCCGATCTGCGCCCGTTCCCCCGCCAGCCTCATCGCGAAGTATCCCCGGTCCGGTATGACACCGCCGGAGGTGTTGATCTGCAGAATCGCTCCGGGACGCGCGCGCAGGGTTTCGTGCGTCCGGTCCCAGTCGATCCGGGGTGATAATTCACGGATCCGGCTGCCGCGATAGCGTCCGGTGAGCATCTCGATGACGGTATCGAAATGCTTCCGAGGCAGCGTGTGATAGGAATCCGAGCATCGCACCGCGTCGAAAAGCTCATCCGGTTTTGCAGGGCGTTCGGCGACCATCGAGATCAGAATCTGAGGCAGCACGTCGAGAGGATTCCGGAGCGTCCCGACGGACTCGATATCCCGCTTTTCGATCTCGAAAGCCAGCACCGCAGCCTCGAGATAGTCTTTGGGATGCGTGGGCAGAATCACTCCCCGGGAGGTCTCGCCAACCGCGTGCCCCGATCGGCCGAGTTTCTGGATCGCCGATGACACCGACGAGGGCGTCTGCACAAAGATGATCTCGTCGATCGACCCGATGTCGATGCCCAGTTCGAGCGAGTTCGTGGCGACGATGCCGCGCAGTTCACCCGCCTTGAGACGGGTTTCGACCGAATGGCGCAGGGTGCGTGCGAGTGAACCGTGGTGGGAATAGACCATCGGTTCGGGTTCACCCTCGTTGATCAATCGCGTCAAGCGTTCGCATAACCGTCTGCTTCTCGTGAACACCAGTGTGGAGCGATTGACGAGGAGCCGTTCCCGGATGAAGGCGGTGATCCCCTCCCAGATGGAATCGGCCCGGAGAGCGACGCCCTTGGGCACGGGGTATTCGACGCGGATATCGATCCGTTTTGTCATGGGCGGGGAGATGATCCGGATGGGGCGCGGGAGATAGTCGCCGGGTGTCGCGGGATCAGGGCGGTACCCCGCGACGAATCGGGCGGCGCTTTCGGGGGGGCGGATCGTGGCGGAGAGGGCGATCCGCTGAAATTCGCCGGTGTGCCCCGCGCGAACCTGTAGGTCCGCGAGCCGTTCGACCGATGCCATGAGCAACGTTCCGCGGCGGGTTGCGATCACCGCGTGTATTTCGTCGAGAATCACGCAGCGGATCGTCGAGAGCGCGGATCTGCCCGACGCCGAGTTAAGTAGGATGGCGAGGCTTTCGGGAGTGGTGATAAGGATTTCCGGGGGCGACTTGAGCAGTTGGCGGCGTTCTTTCGGCAGCGTGTCGCCGCTCCGGGTCATGACCGAAATGTCGGGAAACGGCAGGTGGTTGAGGTGGAATAGATCTGCAATCTCTGTGAGGGGGTGGAGCAGGTTTTTCCGGATGTCGTGATTGAGCGCTTTGAGGGGTGAGACATAGAGCACCGAGGTTTGCTTCGTCGGCCAGGCGGAGACGGCGAGTTGATGGATCGGCCAGAGGAATGCGGCGAGAGTTTTGCCGCTGCCCGTCGGAGCCGCCGCCAGCAGATGATCGCCCTGCATGATGATTGGCCATGCAGCGCTTTGCACAGGTGTCGGCGTGCCGTTCCGGGTCCGGAACCAGTTGGCGATGATCGGATGGAACTCGCCGAGTGACGGATGAATCGGATCGCTGAGGGTTGAAGGGGTCATGGAATCGTCCCGGAAAAGGGTGAGAGGCGATAGTAAAAAAAACGGGACGGGTTGTCGAGAGCATGGGGTTTTTCTGTGACAGTTCGGATGACATTTTTCTTTCCGGGCCGGTTGGATTCTGGTACATTCGCGGAGTGGAGGACAGAGATGCGTATGGGTGACGCACGAATCCGGATTCGTTCTGATGTACGGGATGCGCTGCGGGACAACCGGCCGGTAGTTGCGCTCGAATCGACCATCATCGCGCATGGGATGCCGTATCCCCGGAATGCCGAAACCGCTCTGGAAATCGATGCGCTCATCCGGGCCGAAGGAGCTGTCCCCGCGGTCATCGCCATACTGGACGGTGACCTGTGTGCGGGATTGGATCCGGATCAGATCGACCGGCTGGCGCGTTCCGAAGGTGTGCTTAAGGCGAGCCGCCGAGACATGGCGGTGTGCATGGCGCGGAAGCAGTGTGCCGCGACGACAGTTTCCGGGACGATGATCGGCGCCTGGCGAGTCGGGATCCGCGTGTTTGCGACCGGAGGTATCGGCGGGGTGCATCGCGGCGCCGCGGATACATTTGATATCTCGGCGGACCTTGAGGAACTCGCGCGAACCCCTGTCGCAGTGGTCTCGGCAGGCGCCAAGGCGATTCTGGACCTGCCCCTCACCCTGGAGGTTCTCGAAACGCGCGGCGTGCCCGTCATCGGGATCGGAACGTCCGAGTTTCCCGCTTTTTACAGCCGGTCAAGCGGATTGCCGGTGCCGCATCGGATCGATTCTGACTCTGAGGCTGCCCGGGTGATGGATGCGCATTGGCGGCTGGGATTGCAGGGAGGTATCCTGTTTGCGAACCCGATTCCGCCGGAGTCCGAAATTCCTCGGGAGCGGATCGATCGGATCATCGGTGAGGCGATCGGAGATGCGGACCGGGAGGGGATTTGCGGGGCTGCTCTGACCCCGTTTCTGCTCGCACGGATCGTCGAACTGACCGGCGGTGAGAGTCTGAATGCGAATATTGCACTGGCGAAGCACAACGCTATCCGGGCGGCGCGGATTGCCCGAGCGTATTGCGAGGTGGTGCGCGATACGAGCGGCGGAGATTCGGAAACGACAAAGGCCATCCTGGGAGGATAACGCGTGAATCGGGATCGCGACTCCGTTTTTGAACTTGCGGAAATGAATGGCATGATGCTCATGATTCTGGATCCGTTCGGGCACATCGAGCGAATCAGTTCGTCCGTTTCGTATCGACTGGGCATCGACATCGGTATGGTCAGAAACAGGCGGTTTGCCGGCACGTTTGTGCCCGAATATCCCGATGTGATCCGGAGCATCGAAAAAGCGCTCGATACGGGATACACCGTGAACCTGCCCGAACTGCCGGTGCCGTGCATGGAGGAGAGTCCCCGTCGGCTTTCCTGGCGGCTCAAGGCGGTATCGGACGGGCACGGCCACATCACCGAAATCTGGTGTGTCGGGAAGGAAGCCGAACCGACCGATGTAGAGCGACCGACGATACGCATCGCGAAAGAGGATATCCGTCGCAAGGAGTGGGAACTCGAAAAGGCCAGCGATGCCGTCAAGACGCTGTATCTCGAGATGGAACAGAAAAAACTGCAGGCCGAGCGTCTCAATCGGGCCACCAACCGGTTTCTCGGACGCATCTCGCATGAACTCCGTCTCCCGACCAACACGATCAGCGGCTTCTCACGCCTCCTCCTCGATTCACCGCTCATGCCCCTCCAGAAACTGTATGTCAATTCGATCGAAAAAAACGCAGGCATCCTGAGCGAGTGCATCGAGGATCTGCTGGATATCTCAAAATCCGAAAGCGATCATCTCGAAGTCGAACTCATCGAATTCGATCTCGTGCACCTGATCGAAAACACCATCGATCACGTGAGGTCGCGGATCGATCCCGGGAAAGTGCGCTTGACCTATCGGTTCGAAAGCGCCATTCCGATGAGCCTCCGGGGAGATCCCGGTCGGATCCGTCAGATCCTCCTCAACCTGCTGAGCAATGCCGCGAAAAATACGGATGAGGGGGAGATCGGGATCCGTGTGGATGTGTGCCGTGACATTGATCAGAGCCGAACGGCGGGACCGTGCCGGATCGCGCTGACCGTCACCGATACCGGGCGTGGGATACCGCCGGACCGCTGCGCGGCGATTCAGCGATTGTTTACTGAAACGGATGATCTGAAGAAGGCGGCCGACGAGGAAATCGGATTGGGGCTGCTCGTGACGCACGCCATCGCCCGGCGGATCGGCGGGAAACTCGGGTTCGAGACTGTCGAGGGGCGCGGCAGTTCCTTCAGCGTGACTCTTGAGCTGGAAATCGTCCATCCCGTGTCGGACCTGAGCATCGTTCCCGTCAGCCGGCAGGCGATCCGGAATCGTCATGTCATGATCGTGTCGCCCGAGCCGGATGTGCAGCGGATCGTGCGAGGCTACTGCGAGCATATTCCGATGGTGGTGGCCGATCCGGTCACGAATCTCCTGGAGATGCAGGAGTATCTCGGCGGGGGAGGCCCGTTGCCGGATCTTCTGATCGTGAGTGTCGAGATGGCGATGATGAACGGATTCGAGTTCATCCGATGGATCCGGGAAGAATCGAGCACGGCACGGATCCCCGCCGTGGCGATTTCGGCGAATCCGAGGCCCGGTATGGCGCGGAAAGCGCAGAATGCGGGATTCAATGCGTTTCTGTCGCAGCCCCTCCGCGAGGAAGATCTCATTATGGTCATCCAGACCGTGTTCGGGGATCGGCGTGATCACGGGCGCATCATCACTCGTTATCTCGCGAATGAATTGTATCTCAAAGGTATGAACGTGCTCCTGGCGGACGCCAATCCGATCGACCGTAAACAGTCGCAGGATGTGTTGAGAGGGTTCGGGATCGATGTCGATGCAGTCGAGACGGCGGAGGCGTTGGCCGAGCGGATTGCCGGGAGGGAATACGAGGCCGTGCTGGTGGACAGCCGGTTGCTGATCGAGTCCGATGCGTTGTATCAGGCGGAGGTATCGACTGCCATGCTCGGCGTGCTGGACATGGATCGATCCGATGAGTCGGCGTCGTTGCCGTTGCGGGCGAGGGAGTGGATCGAGCGGCCGGTGGAGCCGAGTGTGCTCAGAGAGAAACTGGTGATGATCCGGCGGAAGATCGAACAGCGTCGGGAGGTTGCGCCATGAAACAATTTTGGTTGAAGATGATCGGTACATTATGGATTCTGACGATCAGTACGATACCGTGTTTCGGCGCGAACTGGGACACGCAGCCGGTCGATTACGGACAATGGTTCGAGATTACATCACAAAGCATGACTCTGGACAACGATGGAAACCCGCATGTGGTATATGCCGGTGATCGGCTTTACTACAGTCGTTACGATGGAGAGGTGTGGCAACGCGAGATCGTCCTTGCGAGTGAATTCCGTGTTTTTTGCCCTTCGATCGTTCTGGATCAAAACGCAAACGCCCACATCGTCTATCTCATGGAGACTCCGGATTCCGGGATATACCCGTATGGGTATGAACTATGGCATTCTCGGTGGAGCGGGGGACAGTGGACCCATGAGCGAATTTCAGAATCGGCTATCCTGAGAAACATTTCGATTGCTCTCGGGACGAACAACTCGATTCATGTCGCCTATTTTTCATCGATTGGGAGCGACCATAGCTATCTGGCAACGCTGATGTACGCCTTTGAAAGTGGTGGCGGATGGAGTACGGAACAGATTCAGAACAATCTGTTCTTTAGTGAATTCAGCCTGTGCATCGGTGCGGATTCCGCACCTCACCTGCTGTATCAGGTCGCCAGCAACGATTCGTACCATCTTCGGTTGATCGTCAGGCGATCTGGAAGTTGGTGGCAGGAGGCGTTGATCCAAACAAATTATAATTGGGATTCCGACCTGGTGATCGACCCGGAAGGCAGGTTTCACGTTGCGTTTGGAAAGAACAGTCTATGGTATCATACCTGGGGATCCGGAGATTCGTGGACAAGTGAAACCGTTTCAGAGACAGAAAATCTGTCGGGGATCTTCCTGAGTCTCGGATCGAATAGCCGGATATGCGTCGGTGGACCGAGAGCATCCGGGGCGGATTCCGGCTACATGATCTTTACGAAGGACGGGGATCAGTGGCTTTCGGAATCGGTTGATCCCGGGATGGCATACTTCCCGGGCGTAGCGGGGATGTATGATTCAAACGGTTCGTTGCGCATCCTCGGGATCCGGAATCCTTCCGGGGAGTTGATCGCGGCTCGCAGCGAAGCCGACGGGTGGCTTTTCGAGAAACTGGATAATCGGGGCAGTGCGGGATCTCAGTTAGAGGCCGCGTATGATGCCGCGGGTCATCTGCGGATTGTTTATACCTGTAACGGTGAGAATCAACTGCGAACTGCGGTGTATGATGGGAACCATTGGACCCATGAAGATCTCGATGATCGGCTGGGGATGACGAACAAACTCGGGTTCTGCATCGATGCAATGAATCGGTCGCATATCTGTTACCATTCCTCGGCTTCCGGTACAATGAAGTATCTCAGACAGAACGGGGAGGGGTGGGACACCGAGATCGTCAACAGTGAACTGGATTGTGCAGGGATATCGATGGCGTTGCAGCCGGATCAGCAGCCGGCGGTTCTATATGTGACGAATGGCAATCTGGTGATAAACCGTCGGGATGCGGCAGGGCAATGGAATGAGGAGTGGATATCAGATCAGGCGTATGCTGCCACCGGGCTGATGATTCGTCATGACGGCAAAGTGATGCTCGTGTTCTACCGCAGGCAGACGACGGAATACTGGTATATTGTTTATGCGGAGAATACATCGGGCATCTGGCAATTCACGGATATCGCATCGACACTGTCCTGCGCAGCGTCCTGTTCGATCCGGATGGACTCCGCGAACCGGCCGCATATTGCGTACGTCACCAATCAGCGCTATGGCTGTACCGGATACATGAATTACTTCTACCATGCGACACTGATGGATGATGGCTGGGAGGCGGATCTCATCCATGCGGGATTCGACGATATCTATCGGACGAGATGGGCACACGTGCACGGAATGAGTCTCGATGGGGATGGAAATCCTTCTTTGGTGTATCAGAATGATATGGGGGCGTATCTGGTCAGGTGGATGGACGACGAGTGGTCGTATTCGTGGCTTTCGGATGAAATGACTCCGACGGGGATGGCGCAGAACCGTGAGGTCATCGATGCCTTCAGTTACACCGATACCGTGCTCGCGCACAGTCGCTATCGGATTCCGAGAGTGGGGGTGCGGCTGGAGATGCCGGGTCGGTTCTTTGAGATTTACGATACCTGTGGGCTGATGGCCCATATTTGTAAGGCATCCGGCGTGAATGAGCCGGTACGTCTCGTGGTCTGTCTGGAATACGGCGGGCAGTATTGGTTCTACCCGTCGTGGACTCCTGCGTTCGAATCTGCCAGTATGGACATCGATCAACCATTGAGCAGTATCGAAATCATCGAAACATTCGACTGGCCTTACGGCATAGCGTTCCATGCATCGGGATTGACCTTCTGGGGAGCGATGCTGGATCAGAGCATGACGCGCATTCTGGGAGGATCAGAAGGGCTCGGGTCGTTCACATTTTCGTTCTAGTTCGATCCCGATGCCGACCGCGATACCGACCCCGATTTAGCGTTCGGCTGAAGCGACATCCGTGTAATCCGCGTCATCTGTGGATAAAAAAAAACCGCGCCTCTCAATTGCCCCGCGCTTGAAATTCGCTCGAGCGTTCAGTATCCTTCCTCCCGTTTGCTTTCCCAAGGAGACACGGTGATGAAGCACACCATCTGATCCCATAACCCACGAAAGTCCGTGCGACTTTCATTTAAAACCCCGGTGTCTCCGCCCGTCGCGTAACCTCCAGGTTCACCCCGGCGCGCCGCCGCCGGGCCTTTTCCCCCTCTGGAGGTTCCTATGAATCAGGTCGATTACCATCCGATGTGGGCCGATCTCGGCCTCAATCTCGACACCCATGACCAACTGCTCGCCGTCCTGGGTCAAGTCTATCAGGACTTCTTTCTCTCGCAGCCCAACCGCCCCAAAGGCATGGACTACTTCAATTTCGTCATGAGCGAAGTCCATGGGCTCCGGATCAGAGAACTCATGGATGCCCGGGCGGCCGGCCGCAAAGTCATCGGTTCGTTCTGCCTGTACGTTCCGGAAGAACTGATTCTCGCGGGCGACGGCATCAGCGTGGGGCTCTGTGCCGGTGCGGAATTCGGTACGGCCAAAGCCGAAATGTTTCTCCCGCGCACCACCTGCGCCCTCATTAAATCGTTCTTCGGCTTCATTCTCGAAAAAGTCTGCCCTTACATCGCCGCATCCGATATGATCGTCGGTGAGAATACCTGCGACGGGAAGAAAAAATCCTACGAGCAATTCCGGAAACTGGTGCCCAACTTCTTCGGAATGGATCTGCCGCAGACCAAAAGCGACGAGGGACGCAACCTGCTCCGTTCGGAATATGTCCGCTTCGCCCACGCACTGGAATCACTCAGCGGACGTACAATGACGGTGGAATCGCTTTCACGGGCGATCGAAACAGTCAACGCCAAACGCCAGGCAATCCACCGCCTGGCCCGCCTCCGCAGCGCCGACCCCGCCCCGATCTCCGGCCTCGACGCCCTCCTGATCAACCAGATCTATTTTTACGACGATCCGATCCGGTTCACGCAGTCCGTCAACGCCCTGTGCGATGAACTGGAACAGAGAATCGCTGCGGGTAATGGAGTCTTCCCCAAAGGGCATCCTAGAATTCTGGTTTCGGGCTGTCCGATGGCCATCCCGAACTGGAAACTGCCCTGGATCGTTGAGCAGAACGGCGCGGTGATCGTGGGTGAGGAATCGTGCGTGGGTGAACGCGGCACACGAAATCTCACATCGGCACACGGTGATTCAATCGACGCACTCTTCGATAATCTGGTCGATCGGTACTCCCGGATCGATTGCGCGATCTTCACACCCAACTCTGAGAGAATTGACCATGTCGATTCCATGAGTTCGGCCTACCGGGCGGACGGTGTGATCCATTATGCGCTCCAGTTCTGCACACCCTATCAGATGGAGGCATTCCAGGTGGAAAAAACAATGGAGGAGCAGAAACTGCCGGTTCTCCGAATCGACACGGATTACAGCATGGAGGATGTGGAACCGCTCCGCACGCGTGTCGAGGCTTTCATCGAGCGGATCCGGAGCTGATCATGAGAGCCGCCGGTATCGATATTGGTTCCCGGACGGTCAAATTCGTGGTGATGGAAAACCGGGAAATCGTTCATGAGGCAATCGCATATAATTCCCACGATCCGATCTCCGTGGCCCGGTCCCTCCTTCAGGAATGTCCCTTCGACCGTTTGACCGCGACAGGTTACGGTCGTCATCTAATCAGCCGCACATTGGGCTGTGAAGTTGCGACAGAGATCCGTGCGGCGGCGATTGGAACGGCTGTCATGGTCCCGACCGGACGAACCATCATCGATATCGGCGGCCAGGATATCAAAGTGATTTCGACGGGTGAAAACGGTGAAGTGCGACGGTTCGAGATGAATGACAAGTGCGCGGCGGGCACCGGCCGGTTTCTCGAAATCATGGCCGCGGCCCTGTCGTTGTCCATGTCCGAGTTCATCCAGTTGGCGCAGACGGCGGTTCAACCCGTCAGGATCACCTCCATGTGCACGGTGTTCGCCGAATCCGAAGTGGTCTCGCAACTGGCCCGGGGCTGCGCGCGGGACGAACTCGCGCTGGGCATCCACCATGCGATCGCTCAGCGTATCGCCGGCATGGCTCAACGTACTTCGTTGACCGAGACGATCGTGGTGTGCGGAGGAGTGGCCCGCAACGCGACTCTGATTCGCGAGCTGACCCGTGTTCTGGGGTTGCCCGTCGTGACTCCGGACCGCGCTCAGCTGATTCCCGCAATCGGCGCGGCAATGCTCTCTCATCCGGAATAATTTCTCCGGATCTGGAAAAAAATATCCCGGAGGGATATAATAAGCTGTGCCGCAACACACACCTTTAGTGCCGGGGAGGTGACGAGTATGAGCCGAGGCGACGCACATCGGTCTGATCCGGACGGTTTACCGTTCATCCCGTTCGATGTGAACCCCTGTCCGATGATCTCGATCGATGCATCCGGCCTGATCCTTCAGGCGAATCCCGCATTCCTGCGCCTGATCGGCCGATCCCACGACGAGATTGTCCGGTGCATGACATTTCAGGATCTGCTCAGCCCCGACGAACGCTTCGATCCGCTCATTCTCGATACCGGCCTTGCGAACTCCGATACGGCACGCGAGGTGCGACTTCCTGCCGGTGATTCCATCCGGTACGTCCGGATTCAATCGGTGTCTATTCCCGGTTGCGAAGCACGCGTGTTGAGTCTGGACGATCGGACACGGATTCGCGAACTCGAGGAAACCCTCCGGAGCAGCAAAGAGCGGTATCGGAACTTTTTCGAGAACATTCAGGATGTTTACTACGAGTCGACTATCGACGGAGTTCTGCTCGATATCAGCCCTTCGGTCAGTTACATGTCGCGTTATACCCGCACCGAACTCATCGGAAAATGCGTGACCGATCTGTATGCCGATCCGGAGGAACGGGCGCGGTTTCTCACGATCCTGCTCAACCAGCACTTCATTAATGACTTCGAACTGCTTCTGAAAGATAAAACCGGAAAAATCGTACCCTGTTCGATAAACGCCCGTCTGGTGTTCGATGACAATGCTGTTCCGGTCAAACTGATCGGAACGTTGCGGGACATCACGATGAGAAAGCTGCATGAGGAATCGATTCGAAGCACGATGCTGGAACTCGATGCCATCTTCATGAACAGCTTCGTCGGGATCGTGTTTGAGGTGGAAGGCGTGATCCGCAAGGTGAATCAACGGGCGAACGAAATTTTTGGATACGGCTTGCATGAACTCATCTGTGCGGAGTTGCGACGATTGCATCTCGATGAAACCCTGTTCGAGAGTTTTCTGAACCAAAGCGGGCAGAGTCTGCGTGCCGGGCGGATTGCGCAGCTCGAGTTTCCTCTCCGCCGCAAGGACGGTACGCTTCTACAGGCACAGATCAACGGGAAGGCGATCGATCCGCGCGATCCGGCACAAGGCGTCGTCTGGCTCATCGACGATGTGACCGGACAGCGCGTGGCGGAGGATGCGCTGCACCAGAGCGAAGAGATGTTTCGAACTATCAGCACTTCGGCGCTCGATGCCATCATCATGATGGATCACTCGGGTGATGTCGTGTTCTGGAATCCGGCCGCTCAGAGAATGTTCGGGTACTCCGAGATTGAGATCATCGGGAAGAATCTCCACGATGTCCTGGCTCCGGACCGATATCGATCGAAGTATCGGCGCGGGATCGAAGGATTTACCCGTAACGGGCAAGGCGACGCGATCGGCCGGATCCTGGAGCTTGAAGCCCTGCGCAAGGACGGATCTGAGTTCCCGATCGAAATCGCCCTGGCCGCTCTGCATCGAAACGGTGCCTGGTGGGCGATCGCCATCGTGAGAGATATCACCGAGCGCCGGCAGAGCCAGAAAGAACTCCTGCGATCCAAACAGGAACTGGAAAACGCGATTCGCCACGCCGAACGGCTCGCGATCGACGCCCAGCGAGCCAACAGTGCCAAGAGCGACTTTCTGGCCAACATGAGTCACGAGATCCGGACACCAATGAACGGGATCATCGGCATGGCGGATCTGATGAGTGAAACGATCCTCTCGCACGATCAGCGGGAGTATCTCGGATCCATCCGGAAAAGCGCCGACACCATGCTCCTCATCATCAACGATATCCTCGATTTCTCGAAGATCGAAGCCGGTCGAATGCGGATCGAACAGGAATCGTTCGATCTCGATGTCATGATGGATGAATGGAACGACTTCCTGGCGATCCAGGCGCAGGAAAAGCACATCGAGTATCTCTGCCGGATCGATCCGGAAACCCCCGCGAGTCTTCTCGGGGATCCCCTCCGCATCCGGCAGATTCTGACCAATTTCGTGACCAATGCGATCAAGTTCACACCGGAAGGCGGGGTGATCGAGATCCGGGTTGGGCGCGCCGGGCGATTCATCCGGTTTTCCGTGCACGATACAGGGATCGGCATCGCCGACGATGTGCGAGATCGTTTGTTTGAACCATTTGTACAGGCTGACACTTCGACGACTCGTCGGTTCGGAGGCACGGGCCTCGGACTGGCGATCTCGAAACGCCTTGCAGGACTCATGGGTGGCTCTGTCGGATGCGAGAGCCATCCGGGGGAAGGGTCGGTGTTCTGGACTGAGCTTCCCCTGGAATCCCAGGCCGATTCCGGAGCCCCCCTCCGTGATCTGATCCGGCTCGATCTGACGGGCTGCGCGATCGCGATCGTCGGCATGGTCGATCGCTTGAATCGATCAGTTGCCGATCAGCTTGCGCGCTGGAACGCCGAAACGGAAACGCTGGATCCCGCGGCATTCGACCGCGCATCGGGTCCATGGGACGTCATTCTGATCGATGCGCCATCGGTGACACACTCGACGGGCCTGTCCGCGCTTCTGGAATCCTCCGAAGCGCATCGACCCGGGTTGGTGCTGCTCCAGACGATGTTCGATCGGAAGTCGGACAAACCGATTGCCGGGCGAGCGGATGCCGTGATCACGAAACCGGTCAAGAGCAGCCAGTTGTCGGAGACGCTGCGGAAGTTGCTGCATCTGGAGCCGGAGGTCGGAACGACGTCTGTGGGCACGGGGACGCAGACGCGGGGTGATGCGGAGATGGGGGGACGCGTGATCCGGATTCTGTATGCGGAGGATAATGCGATCAACCAGAACCTGATGATCAAACTTGTGGAACGCATGGGTCATCATATCGATGTAGTATGCAACGGGCAGGAAGCGATTGTGGCGCTGCAGACCGCCGAGTACGACATCGTGCTCATGGACGTTCAGATGCCCGGAATGGATGGATACACGACAACCCAGGCAATCCGGAAGCTGGGCATTCCAGGCATCTCGGAGTTGCCCGTCATTGCCGTGACGGCGTATGCGATGCCGGGCGACCGCGAACGGTGTCTCACCAGCGGCATGACGGACTATATCGCCAAACCGATCCGGTTGCGATCATTTCAGGATCTCCTCCACAAGCATCTCCGACACGGCATCTGAACACCGCTTCTCGTCAAACGGGAGCCTTTCGGTTCACGCTTTCAGCAGTTCATACAGGGTGGTCATCAAGGCCGATTTCTTGAGCGGTTTGGTCAGAAGTGCGTCGTGCGTGATGAGGGGTTCCGGTGTTTCCGTCGATTTCTGCCGGAGGGTTGCAAGGAGAACCACGGGAGGCGTGCGTCCGGTTCGGCGGATGATCCGCGAGACCTCGTGCGGGTCATAGTGGGAGTCGACCATGATCAGATCGATCGACTGCGACGTGCCGAGGGTGTTGCCGAGAAGCGTTTCAGCATCGTCGAGGCGTGAAACGCCGGAAAAAGCCATGCCCTTCGATGTGAGCCATTTTTCGACCGTCCGGAGGTTCAGGTCGTGCGTGTCGATCATCAGAATGTGCCGACCTTTCATTTCGGACTGTTCCGGAATCTCCCCCCCCGAAACGGTCTCGCCATACTCCAGTGTGACGGTAAACCAGAAAACGGACCCTTCGCCTTCGCGGCTCCTGTAATCGATCGATCCCTCCATCCGTTCGACGAGGCGTTTCGAGATCATCAATCCCAGTCCGGTACCCCCGAAGCGGCGGGTGATGGATGCATCGACCTGAGAGAACGGTTGGAAGAGCAGATGACGTTTGGCTTCAGGAATGCCGATGCCGGAGTCCGCGATTTCAAAACTGAGGTTGACTCGATCGGGGAATCGGTCACGAACCCGGACATGGAGCGACGCGAAGCCGCGATCGGTGAATTTGATGGCATTATTGACCAGATTGGCAAGGATCTGGCGCAGCCTTCCGGGATCCCCTTTAACGACATCCGGTACATCCGGATCGACGCAACGGACGAATTCGAGACCTTTGGCCTGGGCCGTTATCGCCACAGAGTCCGTCAGTTCTTCGACCAGCTGTTCGAGATCGAATTCGATGGATTCGAGATCGATCCGGCCGGCTTCTATTTTGGAGAAGTCCAGGATATCGTTGATCACCGTCAGAGTGTTTTCCGCGCTCGTTCGGATGATCTCAGCATACTCTTTCTGTTCATCGTTGAGATTCGATTCCAGGAGCAGTTCGGTCATTCCGATGACACCGTTCATCGGCGTGCGGATCTCGTGACTCATGTTCGCGAGAAACTGGCTTTTGGCCTGGCTTGCATCTTCTGCAAGGCATCGTGCGCGTTCGATTTCAATTTCGTGGCGATGTCGGTCCGTGATGTCCACCATGACACCGATTATACCGGCATTGCGTCCTTCCGGGTCCTGATAGACCGCCTGTGAGAAGAGGAATGTGCGGAGGATCCCGTCCGCACACCTGAAATCGGACTCGTAACTCTGATTGGTCTGAGACTGGATAAGTTCGATGTCTTTTTGATAATGGAAGCTGGCCTGCTCAGGCGGGATGGCTGTTTTCAGGTCAAACATGTTTTTTCCGACGATCTGATCGAAAGGCAGACCGATGATCTGGCGGCTGAACAGAAGATTCGCTCCGCGGTATCGTCCTTGTGAATCTTTGTAGAAGACCGGAATCGGAATCGTATCCATCAGTTTCTGCAGGAAGAGCAGATTTGACCGCAGTTCCTGCTGCGCACGATTACGCTCCGTGACATCGTTCCCGACACACACGCTCATGGAGACCGTTCCGGTCGAATGGCGGATTGGATTGAACCGCACCTCCCAGTCGCTCTGAGATCCCTGCGGATTGATATAAGGGATCTCGATTGTCTGAGAATCTCCCTCGAAAACATGCGTCAGCGCCGTGTGCACGATCTGCTGATATGGCGGCTGAAAATAACCGGTCAGCGATTGTCCCAGGATTCCCGACTCCGGCAGTCCCAGAAAGCCGCAACCCGCGCTGTTGATCGACACGATCCTGAAATCCCGGTCGATCAGACCGATCGTATTCGGAGAGGATTCGACGACCATGGTATGGCGCTGCCGCGAGATGTGGATATCGAGTGCGAATTCGCGATTCGTGCGATCATAGATCAGGAACGCGAGCATCAGAAGATTGATGGCACCGAGCAGGTACACAGGAGCGATCCGGGCATTCAGGATGCTCAGGATAAACCTGTCCGCTTCGATATCCATACCGAGAATCGCGAGCAGAGTGCCGGTTTCCGGGCTCAACAGGGGTGTAAACGCCGAGACGAAGGTCCCGTAACTGTCTGTATACGGACCGGCCACCAGCCCTTTTCGTGTCGAGGCGACCTGAAACAAATCACTCGGAGCATCACCATACATCATCCCCGGAGGAGAATAATCCGGCGAATCGACGACCTCAGAGTCGACTAAAAACATGATTCCGTCGGATGTGACCCTCATGAGGTAAACAAATCGATAGGTGGGATTCGTTCTCCGAATTTGCTCGAACATCTGCTTGAGTCTGATGAAGTCCTGGCTGGTGGCATCCGCGGTCGAGCCCCTCAGGTTCCGCACCCGGTCCTCATTGATCATCGCCGTGACATTTGCTGCGGACCGGAGCAGGGTGTCGCGCTGGTCTCGATCGACGTGGCGGCTGTAAAATTCAATGCTGATGGCGCCGACGATCAGCAACAGCATTGACAGATACAGCAGACGCATCGGCATGCCCGACGAGGGGAGCTTCATGCGGTCATCCGGTTCATTGAATCGTTCGGATTCGGTATGCCTCCACAGGAAGATCCCGCAACCCCAGATCAGGACCGTCCGGATCAGATCCGTTGCGATGGCCGCTTGTTCCAGATCGATGTTCTTCAGCGCAAACTCACTCGCTGTCTGCCAGGTGAGGGGCCAACTCAATCCGATCAGGAACATGCACAGGGCGAATCCCCTGAGATCGTTGCGGCTGGTGGAATACCGTTCGGAGAGAAGCAGAAATGACAGCGCGAGCGCCGCTCCCGAGGACAGGCCGAAGACGAGACGGACCGCCAGATTGTCCGGGACGAATTTGAAATACCCGTTCAGAAGCGTGGCGATGACCAGCGTGATGAGAAACCATCGATATCGGGTGGTATCGGCAAGAAATCGGCGGGAAGCTTCCAGTATGCACAGATATCCGGCCGCGGACACGGAGGTCATCAGTGTTGCGCCGTACGGAATCGCCGCTCCGTCTATCAGGGCGATCTGGATCAGATCGTGGACACTGAGCAGCACCATCGCGAGCGTCAGAAAAATGTTGGATCCGGGATCGACCGCCCGCCGGCGTGCTACCCACGAAGCCGCTCCGATCAACAGGTACCCGAGACATTCGGTGATGAACAGCAGATCAGCGTTTTGGATCAGGATATGATGCACCGGATACCTTCCTGAGTTGTCGGAACCTGACAGAGAATGTAGCGAGAGACTGCAATCGAGTCAAACGGAATGCGGGTGTCACGTCATCTCTGTGGCGGCTTCAGGCGGGTCGCCGTTCCATAATCTCACACCGCGCTCGAACGCGTCCTGTGCCCGTTTCAGGTCCGTCACGCGACTCCTCAGATGATGGGATGATGGGAACCGGCCGGATGCCATGACCTGTTCGATTTCCGCAATAGAGCGTTCCGCGGATCGATCCCGGGCCAGTTCGAGATGACCGCGTTCCGCGATGCAGGTCGCCTGCCCCAGGTCATCTCCGGCAACACGATACAAGCGCTCGGATTCCGCAAGATATCCTTCGGCCCGGTCGGGATCTCCAAGATCCTTCCGGTGGAGATTCGCAAGGTTGAGCAGTGTTTCGGCTTCGAAGCGCAGATTCCCGACTTCCCTGTGAATGCGCAGTGCCTGTTCATACAATTCCAGCGCAGTGCGGGTGGATCCCCGTCGCGAATGAAGCATGGCCAGATTGTTCAGCGTCAATCCCTCGTTCGGGCGGTCATGAATCTCGCGTTGAATGGCGATTGCCGCGAGAAGATTCTGTTCCGCCTCGGGGTACTCCTTGCGGTGATCGTTGATTTCCGAGATATTCAGCAGGGCGAGCGCTTCGGACTGGCGATCACCGATTGCCCGATTCAGCTTCAGGGCGCGCTCATAGAGCTGGATCGCGCGGGAAAAATCGCCCGTCTGTTTACAGAGCGTGGCGTAGTTGCCCAGGGCTCTTCCGAGGGACACCTGGGATCCGGCGGCCTCCAGGCGCGAAATGACGTCTTCGAACACCGCCATGGCCCGTCCCTGTTCGCCCTGCATGAACAGAATCGGCGCCATGTTGCCGATCGCCAGCGATTCCGCCGTGGGCAGGTCGAGTTCCCGGAATATCCGGGCCGCTTCTTCACAAGCGGTTCGGGCTTCATTGAGTCTGCCTCGGTTGAAAAGTGATCCGGCCAGATTGAGAATCGCTCGACCTTCGAGTTCACGCTCGCCGAGTTCCCTGAAGATCGCCAGGGCAAGCTCAGCCGCCTTTTCCGATTCCGTGAGGTGTCCGAGCAGTCGGTGGATCGAGGTGAGAGTTTTGTGGCAATGGCCTTCCATGAGCCGATCACCGGTTTGAACCGCGATATCCAGGGCGCGCAGGGCGTGGTCGAGAGCCTCATCGAATCGTCCCTGTACCGTCAGGATCATGTCGGATAACTCCAACAGAATACTCCCGGTGGTCACACTGTCCGATCGATCCAGCCTGAGGCACGCATCGAATGCTTTTTCCGCCTCGGCAAGCGCATGCCGGTCGATCGCCACACGCGCGATCCGGTGATAACTCCAAACCGCCTTCTCGAGTTCACCCGCTGATTCCCAATGCCGCGCCAGATGACTCAGATGAAGATCGATCTCAATCGGATAAATCTGCTCGATCGTTTCGGCGCACAGTCGGTGCAATCGCTTCTGCTCGGCACCCGCTATCAGATCATATGCCGCCTTTCTCAGCTTCGTATGCACGAACCGGATCGTGCCGGGTTCGCTTTCGAGGAACACCTGGCGACGGATCAGCGAGTCGAGCGCATCGAGCATCGGATCCGTGAATGGCAGCACGCTCCAGAGCAGCAGCAGGGGAAATTCATTACCGATCACAGCCGCCGTCGACACGATCTGCGTTTCCAGCGGAGTCAGTTCATGCAGGCGTCGGTTGACGAGATCGACGAGGGCGATCGGCAACGGGATCGCATCGAAATCCTCCATCGTCATCACATGATCGCTGTCGTCAGAAAACTGCCATGTCCCCATCTTCCCGCGGAACAAGAGACCCTCCGAGACCGCCGCCCTGAGATACTCCGCGATGAAAAACGGGTTGCCCTCGGCGAACTCCGTCACATACTTCACGAAAGCCGGAGACGATGACTGAACACCCAGCATATCCGCGATGATCAGACCAGCTTCTGTTTCCGAAAGATGTCCGAGTTCGAAATCGATCACACCGGGTGCTTTCCCGAGACGTTCGATCCGCAGCGTCATCTCCTCCGATCGGCATGCCGCGAGAATCATGATCCGGGACTGGCGATAGCGGCCGATCCGGACGAAGAATTCGAGAAACGCGATGGTGAGTTCATCGGCGATCTGCACATCATCCAGGATGAGCAGCACGGGGCGCGAAACCGCGAACTGGATCAATGCATTGGAGAGCGTGGAGAGCAGCTGGAGATGGATCGATGCACTCGACAGACCCGCGGGCACCGGGGACGCGTCAATGCCGGGCAGCGTCAGGATGCCTGGCTCGAACAAACCCAGAATCGACGGATGTTTCCCGAAAATCCGCCTCGCCTCGTCCTCGCCCTCACGCCGACAATGCTGAACGATCGTATCGAGCATCGTGCGGAACGCGAAGAGCGACGGAATCACCTCACCGGCGTCCGGTTGGACCGTCGAACCGGACGGCCCGCAATCGCTCGAAATCACCTGCATCCTCTTTCGACGTGCGATCGAGGCCAGATGCATCAGTAATCTCGTTTTACCGATGCCGCTTTCGCCTCTGAGAAACCCGAAGTGCCCGTTGCTTTCCAGCGTGTCGTTCAATGCTGCATCGAGTGACTTGACCAGAGACTCCCGCCCTGCGAATCGCGGACGATACAGATACGGTCGGCAGGAGGGAAGATTAATCGATTCGGGAACGCGCGCACCCAGTTCTGCGAGTGTCGATACGATATCATCCGCATGTCCGAGCCGTTTTTCCGGGTGAGGTGTCAGAAGACCGAGGATGAGGGAGTCAAGTTCCGGAGGGATTCCAGTCGCAAGGGTTGAGGGGATGGGCGGGGAGTGATCGAGACGTGCGAGCATGATCTGACGGGCATCTTCTCCATGGAAGGGGAATGAACCGGTCAGCATCTCGAAGATGATACAACCCAGTGAGTACAGGTCAGCGCGCGCGTCGATCGGTTCACCCAGCAGCACCTCCGGAGCGATGTAGGCGGCGGTCCCGCCCGTCATCATGCTGCTCGAGAGCAACTCACGGCTCATGTCGCGCCAGACGTGATGCGCCATTCCGAAATCAAAAATGACCGGGAATCCATCCGGCCGGATCAGGATGTTCTCGGGCTTCAGATCGCCGTGCACGATCCCCTCGCCATGCAGGTAGGCCAGCGTGTGGCACAGGCGCAGGATGATGTTCAGGACGGCGTCGAGCGATCCGTTGGCGGCGGGAACGGTCGAGGTTTGACGGTGGATGTAGCCGGTGGTCATCCCAATGGGCTCGACGTCGATTTCGGACGAGGTTTCGGCTGTGGTTTCAGGGCCATCGCGCTTTTCATTCAGTTGGAGGGGTATTGAACCGGAAGGACGACGCCAGACGGTTGCATCGAGGATGTCGGTCTCCCATTGCGTCGAAAAGTCGGAGATGCCCCAGACAAAATCCGATCCGTACTGACGAAGGGTGATGCCCTCGAGGAAGTCCATCACAAAGAATGGGATACCGGATTCGAGTCCTTCTTCGCGGATCCGGACGACTCCGGGGTGGCGGATCCTTGCAAGCGCTCGGATTTCGCGCCGGATTCCCGTGACTTGCCCCGCCTGGGGGATATGGACGGTTTTCAGGGCGACGACGG
>CAYYMM010000012.1:22192-29747 GCA_964472395.1 uncultured bacterium
ATTCCCGTGACTTGCCCCGCCTGGGGGATATGGACGGTTTTCAGGGCGACGACGGTCGACGAGCGCATGTCGATAGCTCGGTATACCGTTCCCATGCCCCCGCGCCCCAGCATCTCGACGATCTGATAAGGACCGATACGAGTGGGTTGCTGGATCGATTCTCCGGGCATCTCAACCTCCCCATTGTCGACCTGCCTTCCCGGCAGGGGTTTCTTACAGTATGGCGGAATTCTTTTCAAAAGGCCATTTCCACATTTCAAGTCGATCAAGGATCGGATATAATAGGTTCGATTGCACGAGGGGGTGGCCATGAATCTGTCGAGACGTACCAAGCGAGAGTTGATTTTGCAGATCAATCGGTTGAAAACCGAGCTGGCGATGCTGGGACAGCGCGACGCGCACGCGGAGGAAAACTTCCACGAGCTGCAGGAAATCCAGGAGCGGTTCGACCTGTTTTTCTACCACGCCTCCATCGGTATGGCGATCCTGGACAGATCTTATCAGTATCTCGCGGTCAATCCCCCCCTCGCCGACCTGAATCAGAGGCCGATGTACGAGCATATCGGGCGGAGCATTCAGGAGGTCAACCCGATTGCGGCGCGGTTATCCCTGCCCATCATCCGATCGGTGTTCAAGACGGGCGTGGCTTCCGTCAATACCCTCATCGAATCGCCGGGCCAGCCCGATGCGGGAAAACCGAACCGCGCATTCCGGATGTCCGTGCATCCCATTTTCAAGGGAGAGGACGAACCGGTGTGCGTCGGCGTCATCGTCGAGCCGCTCTGAACAGGCAATAAGGCATGATTTTTGCGAGTGGCAACGGCCGGATGAGTCTGTCCGGTGGACGGACCCGAGGTTTGCTACGAGAGCATTTCAAGGAAAGGCGGGTTGATTCATGAGAATGTTACGGATCATTTCGTTGATGATGCTGGCATGCGCTGTCTGGGGCGCGATGCCGGCGAGTGCGGGGGATTCCTATCACCTGCGCGTCCACCCCTCCGATTTCAAGTCGGCCATGATCGAATTCAACCAGGTGTATCACTATGACATTACCGGCGTGGATATCCGGACAAAGGCAATCGATCTGATCGTTTCTGAAGCGGATTACCGGCGAATTGCGGCTGAGTATCCGGTTCAGGTCCTGAGGAATCCGGCTGAGATGGACGAGCAGCGCGTGGACCCGGAATATATGACTCCGGATGAAAACGCCGCGCATCTCACGGCGCTCCATACGCAATATCCCGCCATCACCGAACTGGTTTCGATCGGCCAGTCGGAAGAGGCACAAACGATCTGGGCGATGAAGATTTCGGACAATCCCGGAGCCGATGAAGACGAGCCGGTCGTTCTGTTCAACGGACAGCACCACGCCCGCGAAGTCATGTGCACGGAAGTCTGCCGCGACATCATCGAACAGCTCTGCGCGGGATACGGCACCGACCCGGAGTTGACCCATTACATCGATACGCTCGAGATCTGGGTCATTCCGCAGGTCAATGTGGATGGAATCAACTGGGTTTTTTCCAACGACGATGACTGGCGGAAGGATCGGCACGTCAACCCCAACAGCAGCTGCCTCGGAATCGATCCCAACCGTGATTATCCGCAGTACTGGGGGACGTGCAACGGGAGTTCCGGTGATCCGTGCAGCGACACCTATCGCGGCGCAGATCCCGCCGATTCGTTGTGTGTGGAACATATGATCGATTTCGCAAGCGGTATCCGACCCATCATCGACCTGTCGTTTCACACCTACTCGGAAATCGTCATTTATCCGTACGGATGTGACGGCACGACGACTCCGGAAAACGAAATGATCTCGACGGTCGGCGCAGAACTCGCGTCGCGCCTCGAACGGGACAACGGTGAGATGGGTTACGATCCGGGAACCGCCTGGGAGTTGCTGTATTCGGTCGATGGCGGTGATGTCGACTGGTATTACGCTCAGCTCGGAACAATTCCGTTCGTCATCGAAATGAACAATATTTCGCAGGGATTCCTTCCGGACTATAGCACCTGGCGGGATGTGACCGTCGAGCGCATGCGGCCGGGCTGGAAGTATCTCCTGGGGCGCGTGGAAGGTTCCGGTATCACGGGGCTTGTGACCGACGCCTGCACCGGTGCTCCCATCTCTGGCGCAACGGTCTCGATCCAGGAACTGCCGCTCACGGCAGATGAAGCTCCCCGGGTGACGGACCCGAACGGCCGCTACAACCGGCTGCTGCTCGCGGGCGATTACCACCTCCAGGTCTCGGCGCCCGGTTACGCCTCCGTGACGATCCCCTTCTCCGCCATGAATGAACGCCTCACACTGGATGTGCCGCTCGTGCCGGACGGAAGCTTCGGTCTGTATGTGTCCGGACACAATGTGATCGACTTGAGCGGTGACCAGGACGATGTGATCGATCCGGGTGAAACCGTCAACATTGAAACCTTCCTGCTGTCGGTCGGAAACACGACCAATATCACGGCCACCCTGACCTGCAGCGATCCGTTCGTCACCATCATCGATGGACAGGCTGCGTTCGGCAATATCGCCGGTGGCTCGTCCGGTGGGTCGATCGATCCGCATTTCATCGTGAGTGTGTCGAATCTGTGTCCATCCGAGCACATCGTGACGTTCAATGTGTCGATCGATGCCGATCAGACGCTCTGCGCCGATCAGGGGACGATCGTCGAGAAGATCAGTAATTTTGTCTATACATGTCCGGTTGTCGAGGAGTTGCTGGATATCGATCCGGGATATACGATTCAGAACACCGGGACCGGTGGATGGGCGTTCGGCGCTCCGTCGGCCGGACCGAGTGCGCCGCATTCCGGCACGAACCTGTATGGAACCAATCTGACCGGTGATTACGGCAACAGCGGCAATTTCATGCTGACATCGACCCCCTTCGATTGCTCGGCGATCAGCCAGACGGAACTCGTGTTCTGGCGCTGGCTGCAGAACGAATCGGGTTACGATACCGCTTCGGTTCAGGTATCCAGCGACAATACGAACTGGACGACCGTCTGGAGCGGGTATGCGATGGATAACGCCTGGAGTGAGAAGCGCTATGACATTTCAAGTATTGCGGATGGCCAGAGCGCGGTGTATGTGCGCTGGAAGCTGATTTCGGACGGGAGTGTCACGGAATCCGGTTTTTACATCGATGATATCTCGATCTGCGGTTATGCCCTGCCTCCGACTGTGCCGAATCTGCGTTACTTCGATATGTCGATCGATGATTCCGCCGGCAACAATGACGGTCAGATCAATGCGGGAGAAACGATCGCATTGACCGTTTCACTCGAGAACACAGGCACTGACGGCACAGGAATTTCGGGGACGCTGTCCACGACCAACCCCCACATCCAGATCACGACACCGGGTGCGGGTTTCCCTGATATTCCGCATAACGGCACCGGAGCATCGACAAGTGCCTTCGTGTTCGATGTGTCACCGGAAGCCATGGACGGCGAGACCATTCCGTTCCGTCTTGACTGGGTCACCAGCGCTTCCGGCGGATTCACGAATTTCCCGGCGATGGTTGTCGCTCCGACGCTCGCGTTCAGTTCCGCGATCGTCATCGATCCCGAACGGGGCGATGCGGACGGCATTCTGGACCCGGGTGAAACCGCGCAGATCATGATCACACTCATGAACTCGGGTAATGGATTGGCGACCGGAGTCAGTGCGATTCTCTCGTCCAATCAACCCTCCTATGTCACGATTTCAGACAACGATGCCGACTTCCCGGATATCGCGGGAGGAAACACCGGGGCGAGCCTCTCTCCGAATTTCACCGTGACGATCAGTTCCTCCATTCCCGATCCGACTCTCGTCACATTCACGCTCGATATCGCGGCGGATGGCTACACGAACAGCGACACGTTTGTTCAGGAAGTGACCGCCTCGACATTCGCCCGCCGGTACATCTGGGACATGGATGTCAATCCGGGATGGACCGCCGAACCGAACTGGGCCTGGGGTGATCCGACCGGATCCGCCGGAGATCCTCAGAACGGATTCACGGGAACGAATGTCTATGGATACAATTTGAATGGAACGTACGAGAACAACATGACAGAGAAGAATCTCACGACGGCTGCGATTGACTGTTCGTATCTGAGTGCCGTTGAGGTGCGCTTCTACAGATGGCTCGGTGTCGAGAGCGCGTCTTATGATCATGCGGCATTCAAGATCTCGACGAACGGTTCGACCTGGACGACGATCTGGAACCATACCGGTTCGAGCTTGAATGAGACCTCCTGGAGCCAGCAGACGTACGATATCTCGTCGTATGCCGACGGTCAGCCGACCGTCTGGCTGAGATGGACGATGGGCACGAGCGACAGTTCGGTCGTTTACAGCGGATGGAACATCGATGATGTCGAGATCTGGGCTGAGAGCGGCGAACCGGTCAATACACCGACTCCCGCACCACCGACGCATACCCCGACCATTACACCCACGCGCACCCCGACGTCCCCCGCCACAGCCACGCCGACGCGCACTCCAACCTCACCTGCGACCATGACACCGACCAGGACTCCGACCCCGACGATCACGCCTACCCAGCCTCCGACATCGACCCCAACTCCCACCTCACCGACGGATCCGACCGAAACACCGACCGTTCCACCCGAACCCACGTCCACACCGACCACCAATCCCGAACCGACCGTGACACCGACACAGGAGGCGCAGGAATTCCGGGCGGATCTCATCCTGAATGACTCAATCTTCGAATCCGGCGAACCATTCCTTCTGGAGATTCATCTGACGAATACAAAGCCGGAAATGGTTTCGGTCGACCAGTATCTGATTCTGGATGTTTACGGAAGCTACTTCTTCCATCCCAGCTGGAATCAGACAGGTGACTTTACCGCGCGATCGATCGAATCCGGCTTCGACCAGCAGGAGACCGTTTTGACATTCAACTGGCCGTCCGGAACCGGCAGCGCGGATAACCTCCGATTCTGGCTCGGTTACCTGACTCAGGGAACGATCGATCTGGCCTGCGATATCGATTTCGTGGATTTCGGATATCGTTAGACCGGTGATTCGCACATAGACCGACGCGGTCATCGACCATCAGCCGGGAATTGTCAGATACGGCCATACGGCACTCGACAGTCCCCGGCTGATGACTTTCATCTCGAGACAATACGCGCCGGTTGCGAGTGCTGCTTCAGGCGAATGAATGTCGGCGGTGAACTGGATGCCGACGTAAAGGCCTTCTGTCTGAGGAACACAGTCGATGGGTTGTCCCGGAGTATACAGATTGGTCCAGGGGGAATCGGCGTCATTGGAGCGGAAGCGGATCGAGATCTCGTCCAGAAGATGGGGATCCGCGCAATCGGTTTCCTGCGGCAGAAAAATGATGATGGCGCACTGAAAAAGACCCGTAGCCTGGCTGTCCTGAAGATTTGAATAGTTCCAGCCGGCCAGACAGATCACCGGATCGGGAGAGCGGTGTAAACGGGGTGTAACCGACCATGAATACACAAGTGTCCGTGGGATGGAAAAGGGACCGGCATACCGGACGGCGGGTCGGGTTATTCGCTCCTGGGCAGCCGATCTGGACGATGTCCCGGAATCCATGAAGATCGTATCATGATGGGAAACCAGAAACGGCCAGGGGTCGCTGAGATTTCCTCCGGAGTCGAACCCGGCAAAGGCGAAGTACAGAGGTGTTTCGACCGGCCAGTCGGGAGTGGTCATGATCCGGGCGGTATGGCGGTTGGCATCGCGTTCGGAAAAAATAGGACCGATCGGCACAAAGGTTTCCCACGGGATGAGATGGAAGTAACCCGATTCGGGTAAACTCCACCATAATCCTGCATATGCATACAGTTCAATTCCTGTCGCGTTACCGTATATGTTCCCGAGCAACAGATCGATCCGAAGTTCATCTCCGATGACGGGAGGTGACGGACCGAATCCGGCCATTCGCACATAGGGTCGATGAATCGAGGGAATAGCATCGAGTTGATCGGCCAGTCCGATATCGAAGCCGGCGAATCGGTTTCCCATGCCGTCCTGCGGAATTTCCCACCAGAAATCGTCGCAGTTCGCACAGAAATCGGGCTGCAGATCGGGGCCTCCCAGCCATAACGAGCAGGGCAGCGCGTCCTCGGGATCGATGGCCACACAGTCCGATTCATTCGGATCTTCAAAGTAGTGTGCGGATTCCTTGGTGTTGAAATGCGCGCCGTGCACGAAGGCGACATGAGCCCAGCGCGCGCAGTTCCGGTCGAAATCGCGTCCGTAGGGAGCGAGTTGATTGCCGGCCAGATGGCGGTGCAGGTTATCGGTGTCCGCCAGGCGGATTTTGGGAACCCCGGGAGCAGCGCTCTCCGGTAGATAATCCTGGTAAAAATCGCCCGCCAGCGTTTCCGATTCGACATCGAGTGTCAGCCGGCAGAGTTCCCGCTGGTCGCACGACATCGTTTCGGGTATCGGTGTCTGCAGGGCGCTCATCCCGAAGGCCGCATCGTGACGTTCGATCAGATCGACGTCATCGATCGAAAAAACTGCGTCGGTGACGTCGGGTATCGTGGACTCGGTCACTCCGATGATATGTCGACTCGGTTCGTCTGCTTCCCGAATCCAGAGAACGACTGCCTCGGCCCACTTCCGGACCAGCGCCGCGTTGCCGTTTTTCGGGATGTTGATCACTTCGTAGATAATGTTCGAATGGTGGTGGGTTGCCCGGACCAGATCCTGAACGAATGCTTTCTGCAATAAACCAAGTTCATTCAGGGAACCGTTCGGGTAAAAGATACCGTGCATGTTCCACCAGTCGACCGGTGTTGCAGCGGGATGGTTGTTGTTGTGGGGATTCCAGGCGGAGTAATCCCATCGGAGAACCAGATCGAGCGAGAAATCAAAGAAGGAGAAGAGTACGAAGACTTGATGATCTTTGGAGATACGGCGGACAGAACCCCCCGGCTGCGGCAGATAGTTCACGGTATATGCGGATTCGGCTGCATGTAAAAACAGTTCGAGTCGTTCGAGATATTGCGGATTGATCTGATCGAGCAAGAAACGTTGTGAATGCATGTCCCATGTAAACGGGAAGACCCAGTTCTGCTGTTCGAGTTCTGTATCGCCCGATGAGGCGAAGATGCGGATCATATTGATCCCGCGATCGTCCAGCATGGCGAACATATTGCGGTACTGATCCGGAGGAATCCAGGGTGTTGCACTGACTTCATAGTATTCACCGATCCCCCTGAGAAACACCAGTTCCTCCAATCCGGCCTTGTCAGGAGTGCCATGATCGTGCATCAGGAGAGTATGATCGCGGTACAGCTCAGCGGCGAGCACTGCACCAGCAGCGCACAGGTACCACAGGATCAGTCCGGACGTGATACGCGATTTCGTTGCCATGGAATCGACCTCGCAGAACAGTGGGGAGTCATGCTAAATGAAAATCATGGTATCGTCAAAGCGGGTGCACTTCGACAGGCTCAGTGTCCGGGGAGCTTCGCTTCAATCGGACACTTCGACAAGCTCAGTGTCCGGGGAGCTTCGCTTCAATCGGACACTTCGACAGGCTCAGTGTCC
>CAYYMM010000012.1:29847-56044 GCA_964472395.1 uncultured bacterium
GGCTCAGTGTCCGGGGAGCTTCGCTTCAATCGGACACTTCGACAGGCTCAGTGTCAGGGGGAGACGAAGATTGCGGATTGTGGCTCCGTGAAGTATAATCCAAGCCGGACCAATTGAGAGATTGACTTTACGCGACACGTGATACCGCAGGATCAGGGGGAAGTGGATATGAAGAGCAGACTGATATCCGTATCGATTGCATTCGTTTTTGCCGCAGGATGCTCCGTCATGGGGCAGACTTTACTGTTTTCCGAGGATTTCACCTCCGACCTGACCGGCTGGTCGGTGACGGATGTGAATGGGTCCGACGGAGACTGGTTCTGGGGTGCGGAAACCCGAAATCCCTCGGGTGTAACTCCCCCCAACGAGGGTCTCGCCATTTTCAATTCCTATGACACCTACAACAGCGAATCCACTCGACTCCACTATCTGACTTCGATCGACTGCACGGGCTACTCCATGCTCCGGGTCGAACTCTCGATGTATCACGATACTCAATACACCGCACTGGATCGCATTCAAATCCAGATTTCAACGGATGGCGGAACAGCATGGACCGATGCCGGCGGATCGATCAAGCGGTATGATGGGTCGGATGAATGGAAATCGCATGAGATATCTGCGATCGTAGAAGGATTGACAGCGATTCATGTCGGCTTCCTGGGAATCTCGGATTACGGCAGTGATTGTCATATCGATGCGATCCGGATTTACGGTACGAATGACCCGACCCCCACACCCACTCAACCACCGAACCCGTCCTGGGGTGAATGGGAGGTGGTTTCTTCGCTGACCTACGACCGCCCCGGAAGTGCGGCTGTTTTCTGCCCGGGATCCGGCAAGTTCTATTGTGTCGGAGGCACGGCGATGCCCACCGATGGGACGAAAGCGGATCCGCCGATCGAAGAGTACGATTTCACCGCCAACACATGGACTCCTCGCACCGGCCTGATTATCCCTGTAACCGACTCCGGTGCAGTCGGAGTCGGTGCCTACGTCTATGTTCCTGGAGGATATGACAATAGCAGCGGAGAGATCGCCACAATGCAGCGTTTTGACCCCTCCGCAAATTCGGTTTCGATACTCGCCCCCATGCCGGGCGCGAGTTACATGCACGCCGTATGTGCATTCGGTCAGTTCATTCACGTCTTGGGCGGATTTAACAACGTTCACTATATTTATGACATCGCAAACGACCTGTGGACCAGCGGCACGGTGCCTCCGACGGATGTTTTCTCCGCGGCGGCCGCGACCGATGGCACCTACATTTATTTCGTTGGCGGCGTCCAATCTTCAATAGGCGACATCGCGACCGTTCAGCGCTTCGATCCCGATACCGGGCTCTGGGACACGATCGCGGATATGAACGAATCCCGATCCGGGCACGGAGCGTTTTTCGACGGCTCTCATCTCTGGGCAGTCGGCGGCATGGGCTCTCTCGGCAAAGGCAACAGCACCACGGAGTATTTCTACAACGGCGCCTGGATCTACGGACCGACTCTCAACTTCAATTACGATGTTTCCAATGTCGCCTTCGATCCCGTCACACTGGCGGCTCTTCGTGCAGGGGGGCAGTCCTGGAACAAGGAAACCGGCTGTGAAAAACTCCAGTTCGTGGCGCTCGCGACCGCAACACCCACCGCGACACCGACCGATACTCCGGAACCGACCGCAACGCCGACTCCCGTGACGGTGTTGATCAACGAACTGGATTGCGATCAGACTGGAACCGATACTCAGGAGTTCATCGAGCTGTTCAATCCGGCCGGAACCTCGGTCAACCTCGACGGGCTGGTCGTCGTGCTCTATAACGGTTCCAACGACCTGAGCTATCTCGCGATCGACCTCGACGGCTATTCAACCAACAGCGAAGGTTACTTCACGATCGGGTCGACCGGGATGGGGACGGATATCGAGCTGACACCGGGTTCGGGGGGCTGGCTCCAGAACGGTCAGGACGCCGCGGCCATCTACTCCGGGAGTGACTCGGATTTTCCGAATAACACGCCGGTGACACTGGTCAACCTCATCGATGCTCTCGTGTACGATACATCCGATGCCGACGACCCGGGCCTCCTCACACTGCTCAACGTCGGCCAGCCGCAGGTGGATGAGAACGGAGCATCCCAGGCTGCGACCCAGTCGATGCAGCGGTGCCCGAACGGCAGCGGCGGGCTCCGGAATACGAATACATTCGCTCTGTACGCTCCCAGTGTCGGCATCGCGAATCCATGTCTATCGGATACCCCCACTCCAACACCAACCGATAGTCCGGTTCCGACCGATACGCCGACTCAAGAGCCGACTGCGACAGAAACGTCGACCGAGACACCCGTTCCGACCGATACTCCGACAATCGCACCGAGCGACACCCCGACTCAGGAACCGACTGGAACATCGACGGCAACGCCAACCTCTGAACCAACCGCGACACCGACCGTCCTGCCGACCGTCACGCCCGCCCCCTGTCAGAATTTCTGGGATCAGCCGGTAAGTTCGGATCTGAGTGTCTATATCGATCAGGATTTCGAGCCGGCATTCGATCAATATGATACCTTCATTGCCGATGACTTCACCACACTCTACCCCTCGCGCATCGCTTCTGTCTTCTTTCCGGGAAACACCTACAATTCCGGAGGAGATCTGAGCTGCGCCGATGCGATTCATTTCTACATCTATGCCGACAACGCCGGTGTCCCGGCGGGCGATCCGGTCAATGGCGGTGAGATTTTCGGATTCTCCGCTCCGATGGACGACCCGCATGTGGCCCTGTCGACCGGGAGCGGCGGGTATCTGTCGAATGTGACGATCCAGTTCGAAACACCCGTCGAACTCCCCGCTGGCACCTTCTGGGTGGTGTGCTACCCCGAGATGAGCATTGTGTCGTGTTTCCAGTTCGGCCGACATCTGTCGGAATCGATCAACGGATACGATGCCCAGGTGTTGAATCCCAGTGGATTTTTCGGATATCCGTCCGGCTGGTCCAGTGCACAGGACGCGTTTGAACTGTCGCAACAGGACTTCGCATTCAGCCTGTGCGGCGAACTCCTGATTCCCTCACCGACCCCCACCGCTACAGCGACATGGACGCCGACGCAGACACCCAGTCCGACCGATACCCCAACGCTCACGCCGACCCCGACTCCAACTTTCACCGCAACATCGGTACCGACTGCAACGGCCACCCGGACGCCGACCCACACACCGACTGCGACACAGACTGCTACTCCTTCATTCACGCCGACGGCATCGCCGACGCCTACTCCCACGCTCGTCCCGACCGACACCCCTCAACCGACCGAAACGCCCGAGCCTACCTTCACACCGACTGTCGCTCCCCCGTCGCCGACCCCGACTCCGTCCTGCAGCGAACTGACCATCAACTCGTATGAGATTACATTCGATCCAGGTGCGCCTCAGCCGGGGGAAACGGTGACCGTGAGTGCGATCGTGAGAAACACCGGCGGTCTGGACGTCGATTCGACAACGGTCTACTTCGCATATGAATCGACACCGCTGGATCCAGGTGATGATCCGAACCCGATTCTGATCGGTCAGCCGGTTTCGCTCACCGGTATCCCCGCCGGAGGCTCGACCACCGCGACCGCCTACTGGGACACCACCGGACTCGAAGCGATCACCTATCCGGTTTATGTCATGACATTCGGAACTCAGCCGGAGGAATGCGATCCGTACGACTATACGCAAGTCGATTTCATCGTTCCAGTCGAACTGGCGTCATTCAGATCGAGAGGCCTGGATGCCGCGGTGCAGCTCGATTGGGTGACGGTAACCGAGATCAACAATATCGGATTCGATCTCTACCGCTCGAATACCTTCACCGGCGGATTCATCCGGATCAATCCGACCCTGATTCCCGGCGCCGGAACCAGTTTTTCGAAACAGGAATACCGGTACATCGATCGGGGTGCCGTTAACGGTACTCCATATTTTTACCGGCTAGTCATGGTCGGCGGCGATGGAAACCGATCATGGTCTCGGACGATTGCGGGAGTGCCGGATCCGGATCGCACGGCGGTCGAGATCCGAACGTGCGCCGATCGGAGCGGATACCGGACCGGTGAGACGGTGAGTCTGGCGATCGAGGTGACGAATACCGGAGAGGCTGTCGATCGCATTCTTGAAATCGCTCTCGTGGTCAACGGCTCGCAGACGGTGGATCTGGTTGCACCCCTGGCGATTCGCATTCCTGAAAAGCTGGATGTTGACGGAAAACTGCTTGAACATACGTTTATTGGAGTGGAACCTGCTGGACAATATGCGATATTGACCACCCTGCGCAATCCGGATACACGGGAACTGGTATTTGTCGATTTCTCTGAGTTCGGATATCTCGCGGCGAACTGAACCGCCGCGCTGGTCGAATTCGATAAACGGGTATCCCGGGGCTGATCAGGCCCCGGCGATGTCGATTCCTTCGAGAGCGATATAGGGCAGAAGGAACGCGCCTGAGCAGCCGCCGAACGTGCCGCTCCAGGATCGCTCGCTGCTGAGATCGATCAGTTGACTCCGGAAGATATCGAAGAAATTACCCGAAATCATGGCATCCTTGATCCGTCCGACTCTCTGACCGCCGTCGATCCGGTAGGCGACTTCGAGACTTCCCGAGAAATCACCGGTGATCAGGTCGCCGAGCAAAATGCCGTTGATCTGATGGATTTCGATTCCCGAGCCGACTTTTGAGCGCAGTTCTTCTACCGGTGTGGTGCCGGGTTCGATCACGAGATTCGTCGTATCGGCGCTGATGCCCTGAGAGTAAGTCTTGTACAGATCGAACGGGGTCAGACGGAAACCGTTGCCGGTCGGGGCAATGCCGAGTCGTGTGCAGGATTTTCGATCGCCGATGAACTCCTTCAGCACACCACGCTCGACGATCGCCTTTCGGCGCGTGACCGTCCCCTCATCATCGAAGGGTGCCGAGAAAATACCGTCAGGGTGGAAGGGATCGTCGAGAATGGTGATGCGGGGATCCAGGATCGACTGGCCGAGTTTATCGTGGAGGGGGCTGACTTTCCGCGCGACCATTTCGGCGTCGATCCCGCCGGTGAAGGCCATGAGGACGTCCGCGAGAGCTGCGGGAGCGAAAATGATGTTGAGTTTTCCGGGGGTGAATGGCCGGGTCTGCCGGGCCAGCGCGAGATCTGCGGCGATGTCGCGGGCGAGGGGTTCCAGCGATCGCGGACAACGGATACCCTTGTGATATTTGGCGAGTTGAACGATGTTGCGCCCTTCGACGCGTTCGACCGAAAGTGCTCCGGTGAAATATAGCCGGTCATAGGCATAATCTGCGCCGGTCGATGTCATCACGGTGATCCGCTCAAGCGTACGCTCACCCAGAAAATGCACCAGCGCCGCGGGATCCGATTGCCGTACCGTGTCGATCGCCTCTTGTGCAAGCGTGGTGAGCGATTCGATACTCATGGATTCGAGAGCCGGATCCACGAGTGGGACGTGGGTGAGGGGGGCGGCCGGTGCAAAATCGAATTCGGGAGGATCGCCCAGTGAGGCGAGTTCCGCGGCGCGCGTGGCCAGTTTGTCGGGATCGCGCAGATCGGACGCATAGGCCTGTCCCATCCGGTTTTTCGATACAGCGCGGATAGCGACGCCACGCGACGCGAGCGTGTTCAGACTCTTCAAACGGTTGTTCTCGAATCCGATCAGATCGATCGTCGAATCCAGACCGAACAGTTCGGCGTGATCAGTGAGTGTGACAAGGCGGTTGAACAGGTCGCGCATATCATTGTCCTCCGATGACGACATTCTGAATCCGAATGTGAGGAGCGCCGGTGCCGGTTGGTAGAGGGAACTGGAAGAGGCGGCCGCCGCCTTTTCCGCACCCCCCTCCGCTTTCGAGTTGTCTGAAATCCGAACCGACCATGTCGATATCTTTGAGGGTGGTGAAGAGATTCCCGGAGAGTGTCACATTTTTGACCAGTTCGCACAGCTTACCCTTTCGGATCATCCGTCCATACCCAGCCGTGAATGTGAACATTTCCTCGGATTGGCCGCCGAGCGCATCCGCGGCGTAGACTCCGAGTTCGATTCCGTCGAGCATCTCTTCGAGCGTGGACCGGCCGGGTGCGATGCAGGTATTGCGCATGCGCGGAACCGGCGGGTACCGGTAATCCACCGCGCGAGCGCTCCCCGTTGCCGCTTCCTTCATTTTTCCCGCCGTTTCGCGTGTGTGCAGGCGGCCGACCAGGATGCCGTCGCGGATCAGTTCGGTGTGACGCGCCGCCACGCCTTCCTCGTCATACTTCACAAACCCCCGGCTGCCTTCCGTGATGCCGCTGTCATATATGTTGAGAACCGGCGAGCCGAACGCAGCGCCGATCTTCATCAACTCGGCAAGATGTTCGTTTTCATAGACCTTTTCGGCTTCGCTGGAATGGCCGAAAGCCTCGTGGACGAAGGTGCCCGCGAGATGCGGATCGATGACGACGGTGTATTTACCGCCTCTGATCGTTGGCGCGCCGAGTAACTCGACGGCGCGACCGCACGCCTCCCGCAATTCGTCCTCGCGGTTCATCACCACATCGAAGCTTCTCGAACTGCCCGTGCCGACATGCGCCATCTGCGAACCGGATGCATCGCCTGCCCGGGCTGCGAAATTGCAGCCGATGTCGAGTCGTTCCTGGCGAATATCGGATCCTTCCGAATTGGCGAACCACGACACCTTGAATTCGTCGCGGTAGCGGATCGATGACAGGATGATTCGTGAATCGTAATTCAGGATCATGTCGTTGTACTGCTTCAGAATCTCGAGCTTCTTCGGGAGCGGGATATCGCGGGGATCCTGGTCGATCGGTGCGCGGTAATCGTCCCGGACGACCGGCACATCGGCCAGAACCGTTCGGGAACGGCCGGCGATCCGGGCCTGATCGATCGCCTTTTGGGCGGCCGAGTCCATCAGGGTGAGATCATTGAACGACATGAATCCCATGCCGCCTTTGAAGTAGACGCGGATAGCGCCTCCAAGTTCCTGGGCTTCCCGGAGCATCTCGATTCGCGGCCCCCGAATCGCGATCTCGGTCCGGTTGAATTCCTCGACACGGATCTCGATCAGATCGCATTGCTTTTTATACTTGCTGATGATGTCGACGATACGATTTTTCATACGGATGTTCCTTTCACGAGAGTCGGACACACGTCAGGGAGCATATCAGAGGAGATGCGATCATTCAAAAGCCAGGAGACTCAATCGTAGCAGCCCCCCGGGAGAGGCGTGTGAACAGGCACGAGGGATCTCCAGGAGCGCTGCCAAGGTCATCTGAGCGCATGATGCCGGTCGGATCACACTTTAATGTCATCGTTATTCCTTCTTAAAAGTCTAACGATTTCCGGCGCTTGCGCGAGCGCATCCTGGATATCAGTGCGATCACTCCTCGGTTGCTCTTCTTTCAATATCGGCATGGCCTGATCGAAATGGACGCGTGCCTCTTCGAGATCTCCGCGTTCGGCCAGAATCCGGGCGATCCAGAAATGACTCAGAGCCATATCGGTCCGATTGTTGAGGAGATGTTCCTGATCGACGAGTCGTTTCTGGATGGCCAGTGATTGCCGGAAGTGTTCGAGAGCCCCGGCAGGATCGGCTTTTTTGAACGCGATTCCTCCGAGACAGAACTCCGTTATCGACATCAGTGTATCGTGATCGGGAATATAGGAGCGGTTTTCTGGGTTCGTGAGGAGATCCTTCATCGCGAGGGCATGTTGAGATTCCTTCTCGATGCATCCTTGATGGTTATAGAGAGCGGACAGGAGATAGTTCGTCCGGACAAGTATCGACAAATGTTCCGGTTGACCTCTTTGATAGATCAGGTCTTCGGTGATTTCCTTGGATTTCCTGAGGCACTGTTCCGCTTCGTCGAACAGTTTCAGGATGTTCATGACATACGCAGTGTTGGACAATGCGGTCGACAGAATGTTCAGGCACTCCGGCATGCCGCGCTCATGGCAGAGTGTTTCGCAGATCCTGATGGCACGTCGGCCTGCCGTCAATGCCTCATCCATTGCGCCGGTTCCGGTCAGCGATCCGATGAGGTTGATCAATACCTGTGCCTCGCGCAGAAGATGGGCGGCCGTCGGGTCGTCCGCGCAGATTCGTTCCGCGAGCGACAACGCCTGCCGGTGAACAGAAACAGCTTCCGATTCATGGGACAATGCGACTAGACAGAGCGCTTTTTGCGACAACATGACGGACAGATCGTATTGATTCTGATTTGTTTTTAGAAAATTTTCATTTGAGGAGACGACAGCGATTGCGCGATCGGTCAGTTCGAGAGCCCGATCCGGGTGGCAGCAGACGAGTTCGAGCGACGCCAGATTCAGGAGAATCCGATGGATATTTGCAGATAATGGTGTGAGCTTCCCGTTTTCGATCAGGCGCTCAGGCGATTTCAACGCCTGCTGATAGGATTCCCGTGCCTCGTCGAATCTGCCGATTCTCTGTAGGGTGATGGCTTTCGAGTTCCAGCAACCGGTGAAGAGTATGGTTTCATTGGGATTCTGCCCGAAATCCGCCTGCTGTTGGAACAGGCGTGCGGCTTGCTCTATTTCGTCGATGGCACCGGCGGGATCGTTCGCCGCCTGATGCACCATCGCTTTATAGTATTTGAGCAGGGCAAGATCCTTGCTGAAATCATTCCCTCCGCTCGCAACGATCTCCTCCAGAATCCCCTCGGCTTTCTCGTAGACCTGCAGATCCCTCAACGCGCGGCTCGCGGATGAGACAAACACCGTTGAATCATCCGGGTCGGTCGACTCGTCCGGCAGTCCGGCGATCTGCTTCGCACGTCTCAGCCAGATCATCGGATCGTCCCATCTCCCGAGATTGATGGTCTGACGGGTATAGAGATCCGCGGAACGGAACGAGGGTTTTGCGAGAATGGGTCTGGTTCTGGGATATGCGGTTCTGAATTCTGTTTCATAGACGGCGATCAGCCGCTCCTCGACATCGGCCATCGAACTCCAGCGCTTCAGAGGGTCGCGTTGCAGACACCCGCTCAGAATGTCGTGGAGCCGTTCAGTCATGTGACGCCGCTGATCGTCTTCGAGCGTGTGCGGGAGCCGTTCGAAGATCGTATCCACGACGGCACCGATTTTCCAGGTGAGTTTTCCGATCAGCATTTCGAGCAGCAGGACTCCGTAACTCCAGATATCGGTCTTCCGGCTGACTTTCTGACCCGAGATCTGTTCGGGTGAGCAGTAGGCAAGGGTCATTCCCGATACACTGACCTCGGGATTACCATCGGTTTGTTCCTCCGAGTTTCCGGATTCGGGGAGGATCTCATGCAGTGTTCTTGATAGTCCGAAATCCGTGACTTTGGCGATCCTGTCCCCGGAGATCAGAACATTTGCCGGCTTGATATCCTGGTGGATGACGCCGCATTCGTGGGCTGCATGGATACCGCGGGCGATTTGGATGGCCAGATCGAGGATCATGGCGAATGAGGTCAGTTCATCCCCGCGGATCCAATCTTTCAGTGATCCGCCCGAGGCATATTCGGCAAACACCGTGATGTTGCCGTCAATCGATCGGAAAAACCGGCAGGCGGTGAGATTGGGATGACTGGGGAGGTCCATCCACAAGCGGAGTTCATGAATGAAGGAACAACGGATATCGGTGTTGCGGATGCCGGCTTCCGGGATGATCTTGACGGCGAAGGGATGGCCGTCGGGGATCTGGTGTACGAGATACACCGCGCCGATGCCGCCTTCGGCGATCAGGCGATCGACCCGGAATCGGTTCAGGAGGATCGATCCGGGAAGCAGAACGGTCTTTTTCGCCTCAGTGCTCTCTTGCGGCTCAGCGCCGGATGGAAGCGTCGAGTCTCCGGCTGATTTGCGTGTCGAGCGATCGGGAAAGTCCGGTTTGACCATGGTAATGCCTCGAAAAAGGGTGACCGGGGCCGGAGTTTTCGGACCGTCCGGCTCCCTGGCTGACTCGAATCTATCATACACAAAGCGATGGGTATTGACGAATATGGTCGCATAAAACGCGCGTGTTCTCAAACAAAGACAGGTCGAGCGAGCAGCTGGGCCGTGGTTGACAACATGTGGATGGATTGCCACAATTTCATTGGGAGGGCGATCGGTGCCGACGAGAATCCCGGTACAGCGAGGCGAGGGAGGGGAGTATGAAACATCTGACATGGCTGGTGATGCTGGTGTGGTTGCAGTTCCCTGTGTTCGGGTGGACGTTTACCGATGTGAACGCACCTGGCGCGACCACGGATCCGTCGTTTTACAATAGTTCGATCACGTGGAGGCCGCAGGGTGACTATGCGATTCTTGCGAACACCAACGGTCTGTATCGATATAATCATCCCTCGGGGGCGCTGAGCTATCATGCGTTTTCAGGATCGCTGTACCGGGCGGCGTTTGCGCCGGACGGGTCGTATGCCTTGATCACCGGGGGAACGCATGTTTATCGGTACGAGCACACCGCAACCGGATTCGGGGCACTCTCGGAAATCACGGATATCGAAAGTCACGGCTCGACTCCGCTGAGTTTCTACGACATCGTCTGGGATCCGACGGATCCGGACGGTCCGGCGTATATCGCGTGTAACCTGGGGAGCGGGTCGAGTCATCAGTTGGTGGTGTATCGCTATGATCCGTATGATTCGCCTCAGGTATACGCGGATGACTCCGGAGGGAGTTACTCGGCCCAGTATGAGTTTGCACCGATTTCGGTTGCGTTTCAGGCTGACGGCGATTACATGGTGATCGGATGCACGCAGACGCCTCCGTTGTGTCATGGATTTTTTGTGTTCGATCCTGACGGATCAACGTTTCCGGATACGTCGGGCGACATGCAGTATTACGGGAATGATTTTTATGTCGGCAACACGAACACCGTGCTGATGAGTCCTGTTTCGGGGAAGCGGTTTGTGCTGGTGAAGGGGAACGGGCGTGTGGTCCGGTGGACGCAGCAATCGTTGCCGGCGACGTTCATTCTGGATTATCCCGACTGGTATACGGCGATCATGGGAGGGGATTCGGATTACAACACATCGGGGACCATCGGGATTTTTCTCGAGCGGCAGGAATGGACGCCGTATCATCGGATCATGATCAATGATGGGGATGGGGATGAGGTGACGAATGCGCTTGCGGTAACGGGAGGGGATTTCACGAACCGGACGTTACGGATCTATGCGGTGGAGTGGAATCCGGTTGCGGAGATGGGGCTGATGGCGGGGGAGGACCGGTGGATCTTCCGGTTTGACAGTGAGCCGATACCGACGCCTGAGGTTTCCCCGACGCCGACCTCGACACCGCCCGCAGTTCCGGCGTCAGGGGCGATGGGAACGGCCGTGCTGATGGGGGTGATGGCGCTTCTGATTGTCCTGTGCCGGCCTCGAAATCACCTCTAAAAAGTACTTGCACCGGTTTTAAAAACCGGTTATAAGACTGGTCTGCGCCTTGGGCGCCATTCCCCGATAGCTCAATCGGCAGAGCGGATGGCTGTTAACCATTAGGCTGTAGGTTCGAGTCCTACTCGGGGAGCAAAAAAAAAGCCGGTCCAGTCGGACCGGCATTTTTTTTTACTCCCAAGAGCAGTAGAGAGTAGAAATGAGAAAGTAGACGGTATCACCCGGAATCTCTACTGCGGTCTACTCTCTACTTTCTACTCTCTGACCCTTATCTGGGTGATTGAACGAAGCAGTGAGTTATATCTGGATTAGATCGGGTTGATTTCCTCAATGTATCGCGGGTATGACACTAACGGGGTGACGCACAAACCCCAACATGTCATTCCCGCGGAAGCGGGAATCAAGTTCACTGCTCACATCTGACACCCATAGCTTGCATCACTCGATTTTGCGAGGACCCCTCTTGAATAGTCTATATTTTGGCTCATATGATTTAAAATATAGGTTGATTATTCGTCTGATTCAGAATAGAATACAGGCATGATCGAAGGAATCCTTGGTACGAAAACCGCCGAAAAAATCATGCTCCACATCTATCATTACGGGGAAATTCATCCATCAGCCATTGCCCGGGACTGCGGAATATCGAAAACAGCGGTTTTAAATCAACTCGATCGTTTCGAACAAGCCGGAATTCTTGTGTCAAAACTGGCCGGAAGAACGCGGCTTTACATGTTCAACCCCAAATCGCCCTTCTTTGACCCGTTCCGCGAGATCATTCAGATTGCATATGAAAGCATTCCGATCGAGAAACGAGCGGAACTGTTCTCCGCTCGCCGAAGACCTCGACGCAAGGGCAAACCGATTCTATGAAACCACCGGATTGGGTGACGTGTACTGAAGAAGAACTTTGGAAGTACATCGCATGGTATCTTGCAATCCATGGTATCGATACGGTTCTGGTTGGCGGCGCAGTCGCGTCTATTTATTCAAAGGGTATCTATCGATCCGGAGATCTTGATTTGGTCAATCTGACATTTCCGGGAACGATTGATCCCAGTCCAGTATTAAAGGAGATTGGATTCGAAAAACGAGAGTCTCGTCATTACATTCACCCCGATTGCAAACACCTGTTCATTGAATTCGTCTCACCTCCGCTTTCAATCGGCGAAGATTACAATATTGTTCCGGTTAGGACGGAAATCGAAGGTCTTGAGATTAAAATTCTGAGTCCGACGGATTGCATCAAGGACCGATTAGCATCCTATGTCTATTTCAAGGCGAGAGAATGTCTGGATCAGGCGGTGCTGGTTGCTAACAACCAGGTCTTTGATAAGGATTCTGTAAAAAAATGGTGTGATAATGAGGGAGTTTCGGGTCAGAAAGCGTTTGAGGATTTTGTTCGATTGTTTAAGATCGGAAAGAAAAAAAATCCAGGATGATATCAGCAAAGACTTTAAACTCAATACAGAGGTTGGGTACCCGATCGAGTCGAGAGACGGGCATTTTCGGATGTACGTTAGGGGTTTTCGAGATGTTGTTACCGACCTTCATTCCCGTGCAGCGATCAAAGGCTCGCGCGACGAATAGTCATTTCGTCAACCAGACTGGGTTCTTCAGTGGTTTTCTGCTCATGTTCTAAATTGTAATCCGAAATCGTGTTTAGGTGCAAATCAAGGTCTGGCATCCGGATCGAGAGGAAGAGCTATCAGCGGCACCTTTGCCTTGGATTTGTATCTCCCTGGCTGCCAGGAAAGCGTCCGGAATGACGGAGTTCGCTCCAGCGTCAGCATCAATCTATCAAGATTTGTCCCTATTGAGACCAGCATGCCGTCAGAACTCCTTGGCTTCGATCCGGACTCGAAAGAAAACGTTCGTTTAGCCTGGGATGCGGGGATGGTTACCAGTCTGTGTTTTCTCGGATCGGTCACTACTCCAGAGGTAACAGTACTGAACGGTGAAAACGGGAAGTGGGATTCCGGGTGAGGCCATATTCCCGGTTGTGAGTAAAACCAACGAGGATCGCCCAGGATGGCGGGAATCGTATGGTTGGGAAAGTTCCTGTCCAAAAAAAACGCGGGTACGGGGTTGCGGGTTGGTTAGAATGAAACTCGACTTTCAGGGTTGGCAACCACCCCGCCTGCAACTCTCGAATCTCCTTCACGAGCATCTATGGAAAAGTTCTAAAATCGTCCAGGTCGGGGAGCAAAAAAAGCCCGTCCAGTCGGACCGGCAATTTTTTTGCTCCCCAGAGCAGTAGAGAGTAGAAATGAGAAAGTAGACGGCATCACCCGCATTCTCTACTGCGGTCTACTCTCTACTTTCTACTCTCTGACCCTTATCGTTGAAAAAAACCCTGACAGAAGCTATAAACCAATTATGGCGTTCTTATTCGAGAAACTGAAAGTGTACCAGAAAGCTGTCGACTTCGCAGAATCGATAATCTTGACGACTGAAAACTTTCCAAAGGGATATTACTTCCTCAGAGATCAACTCAACCGGGCATCCACATCCATCGCAGCGAATATTGCCGAGGGTAATGGAAGATTCACAAAAGCAGACAGGAAGCACTTTTTCGGCATTGCCAGAGGCTCGGCACATGAATGCCTCCCGTTTCTGGAGATCGCGCAGCGCAAAAACCTGATTTCCAATGAAACGCATGCGGCCTTGAAGTCATCATTGGAGGAAATCTCCAAAATGCTGACAGGGGTAATCCAACTCAACGATAAGCGATCGGTTTGAATGCACTATGATTGATTCATTGAAGCCATGCTTACTACTGGCACTTTTATTAGATATTCTTGTCCTCGCAGGATCTATTATGTTGCCTGGATCAGATGATCTAACCTACTATCGGTTCACTGAGAGGCAATGGGTAACATTCGTATCGGTAGTCAAGCTCACTATGATTGCCACTGTGAGTTTGTCGTGTTTCACAGTCCGGGCAGAAGGGAAGCACTCCCAAGAAAGAGCAATGTGGGCTTTTCTTTGCCTGTGCTTCATGTTCCTGGCATTCGATGAGTGGTTCTTCATCAGAGAGCGTTTGTGCGGCTTGACATCAAATCCTGGATTGTTTGACAAGGCGTCAGCGGTTCTTTATTTGGCTGTGGGGGTCATGATTTTCATGGCTTTCATTAAACATCTCAGGCAATACCAGATCAGTTCCGCCCTCATAATTACCGGTGGACTCTTCTTTATTCTCAAGATTGGAATAGGTTTGCTCGATGCAAATTTGGGATTGACAGCAGCCTATCTGCTTGGTGGAGCCTTTAAACTCATTGGGGAAAGTTTTCTTATTGTGGCCTTTCTGGAAGCTCTCAGGCAGGTTTCTCGTTCCAGTAAATACTCTGTATAGGAATTTAACTTCGATAAGAGACTCCAGTTGACTCAGTTCCTCATCCGCCGCCTCCCGCAGCCACCTTTTAAATTCTTCAAAGGTTGGAAGTTCAAGAATCGTTCCGACCGGAGAGCTGGATAATCCAACAGGCAGAACCTTGAATTTTCAGGGTTCTGCCTTCTTTTTCTTGATTGCTTTTCCAAGTGTAATTTAGTTGATATACTCCTACCTTGAAGGACTGGAGGTTTCAGAATGTCACCTCAAACTTGACATCACAAATTGTGATCTCAAGATGAATCTGGAGGTTTCATGACCGAAGAAATCCTGTTACCAGTTGAACGGATTGAAACAGTCATATTATTGATTCGCGGGGAGAAAGTAATTCTCGATGCAGATCTTGCATCCCTATATGGGGTTGAAACCCGTGTTCTTGTGCAAGCAGTACAGCGCCACATCAAAAGGTTTCCCGCTGATTTCATGTTTCAGTTATCCAAAGAAGAATTCTCTCACTTGAGATCAATATCCGGGATCTCAAGTCAATGGGGCGGTCGTAGATACCCTCCTTATGCGTTCACTGAACAGGGAGTTGCCATGCTCTCCAGTGTTTTGAACAGTCCCAGAGCGGTACAGGTGAACATCGAAATTATGAGAGCTTTCGTTCGACTGAGAAAAATGCTGACATCCCATGAAGAACTGGCCAGAAAAATCCGTCAAGTGGAAAGCAAATATGACAAGCAGTTTCAAGTGGTATTCGAAGCTATTCGGAAACTCATGATACCTCCCAAACCAAAAAAGAAGCGGATCGGTTTCTTGGCTGATCGCAATGATTCAGAAAATCAAAACACATAAAAGAATATGGATCATATCAGCAATCGTACTATTGTTGATTTACTTATCCGGACCGATCATTGCTGCAACCTTTGAGATAGGTGACCGCTGGGGTCCCAAGATATATCCAATCTGGCTCCATGAATTCATGTATAGTATGACTTGGTGCTTCACCGATCATGACTTAAACAAACCGCGTATTGGGATGTGGTTTAAAGAGAAGTATCGTCCGTGGTTTTATGGTTTGAAGTCTAAAAATTACGATCCTGAGTACGCAGATCCGGAGATAAACAGGATATTGAAAGAAGGCGGATTACCACCGATTGAGACTCTTAGAGAATCCCGACAATGAAGTCATTCCCCAAGAAATTCTGGCGATACATATGGCGGCCTCCCTGGTGGGCGGTCAAATGTCCTCTGGCCTGGTCCCAGAGATTGGGTCTTTTGCTGGAAAGAGTGGGAGCCGATACAATCGCAGAAGCGCTATTCCCGCATGTTGAAAAGAAAGCCAGGCGCGTAACGCCACTCGATGCTTCATTGCCACGAACGGGAAGTCACCGCTCGAAACGCTGGCTCATTGCCGTCAATACCGATGTGGAGGTAGACGATTGATCCCGATCGATTTCATTACGGAGTGGCGCCAAGTCGCGCCCTGGCCCTCCAATCACGGTCTTGAAATTATTCATCACCGCATAAAATCTCATGATATAAATCTCCCGATCCAATGTGAACAAGTTCATTACTTCCTTTCACGCTTATCATATAATGCCCTTCTGGTACATTTGAAAATAGATAATACCCGTCAGAACCTGATAATCGTTGCATATTTACAGCAGAATCTAATCGCCCTGATAGCACTTCGGAATCTAAAGTAATCTTAGCAGATTCAACAACAACTCCCTGGTAGTAAACTACACCTGATAGTTGATGGCCTGATGGCCAGATCATGTCAAATGCAACATTATCGTTGACTTTAACATCTATGGCAGACATCAGTGCATCGTATCCTTTTTCCGCGTAAAACAACCTAGATGCAATAACATACTTGCCTGATGGAACGCACGAAAAATAGTATTGGCCCGAAGCATCAGTAGTAACCTTGTTGATGTAGGTGTCTCCTCGTATTTCTACCTGTTTACTCGCAAATGATTGATATGCATTGCTAAAAACAACATTACCAAAAACTGGAGTGCACCGATCAAGGTAGATAATCCAAGGTTCAGAACGATTCAATATTTCGGATGCAGATATATCACTCATGTATTTGCGAGAGTACTGTTCATGAAATATGGAGCAGTTAAACACACTATCACGCGAAGTTGACAATGCAAACTCTCCATTATTGTTGGTAATTGCCTGATTTATCTGTGCATTTGTCATAACTGTAGCATTAGATACCGGTTCATTCGTTTTTAGATCTACTACAATTCCTGAGAGTAAAATCACATTGGTTTCTAACATGATCATTAGCGGATCCATATTTTCACTCACTTCTATAAATTCACTTGATAAAACGTTAGCTTGTCCTATTGTCGCTTGAAAAGCAAAATGGTATTTACCATTTTGCAAACCAATTATCTTAAATTCCCCAGCTTTATCTGTTGATGTTGCTGAAACACTTCTTTCACTGACTTGTGATTCCACTTGAACATGCACGTCACCTATTGGCAATAATGTTTCTTTTTCCACCACTGTTCCATTTACAATAATACCACTCTCTGCTTCATAATGAAGCCTCAGTGGGCTCGTGGCCGCAGAAAGAACAAACTGCTCTTTTTTTATGGACACTTCTCCTATACGAATATCGACAAAATATGTATCAAAGTCCAGATTTGAAATTTTAACACATCCCTGTGCATCAATAACATTTATGTATCTATAATCTCCATTCGGTGGTAGATGTTGTTCTGGTTTGATTTGAATGGAATAGTTGGTGATGGGAGCTTTGCTTTTCAAATCGACTACTTCTAAATATACCTCACCACCACCTCTTAATCGCAGCAAGACGTCTTCTGTTCCTGATGCGATTCCGGATATCGTTGTTATTTTAGCTTGATTCATGAATTTCGTATGTTCTTTAGATGTATATTCTTTTCCTATAATTTCAGAAGGGACATTCCATGCAGAAAGTGTGTAGACGCCATTTTTGATGGCATCAAGACAAAACTCACCCATCTCGCTTGTTACAGAATCATAAACTAGCCTTGGGGAGAATTCGCTCATCGCTTTTACTCTAATATTCTCTTGAGGATTACCTTGTTCGTCGATCACCTTCCCTTTTATACGCTCCGCTTGATCTAATATTATAAATATTACCCTGACATCTTGTGTTTTATTTGCTGAACTCAGAGGTGTTTTTTGCGTGCAATAACCATCTTTCTTTGCAAGTAAATAGTAATTTGAAGCAAGCCCACTTATCTCAGCATCAATATCGAATGAACCATCTTCTTTTGTTTGAGCAACTTCTATAACTTCTTTGTTGTTTGCATGTCCATCCTTTAATTCAACTGAGACACCGGGAACACCAATTCTAGTTGAATCATATACATAACCTCTAAGCGTTTCATGAGTGATTTTATACATAAACTCTTGAAATATTTCTTCACCAGGATTGAAATCAATCTTCACTTTTTCAGGAGATGTAATCAATTGCTGATCTTCATAATAGAACGAGATATCGCATTGTGACTGATGAATGTTTGCGCACTGGAACTTTCCATTATCATCTGTTATCAGCCAATCGAGCGTATCTTGTTTCAACTGAACAACTGCATTAGCTAAACCTATGTTATTCTCGTCAGCAAGACGTCCACTTAAAACTGCATTTGGCTTCAACTTTAAATTTATATTGTCATATGTTCTCCCGGATTCAACATTGAGATGAATCTTATCATTCCAATAATCTGTTGCACTTGATGAAATACTGACAATAGCAGTTGGGATATCAACAAACGAATACTTCCCATTGTCATCAGATTGCACTGATGCTGAAGATCTCACATCGTTATCCTGAATAGAAAGAATGACATTTATCCCAGGCACAGTTTGACCTGTAGCTTCGACAATTAAGAATCCTTCAACAACACTTAAAGGATCAACAATAAACTCAATCGGTCCATGATTCTTGCCACCTATCAGCGAACTAACAGGTTGTACCATTGTCACTCCTGATCTCAGAGTAAGTGAAATCTCAAATCCACTCCCTGGATGGATATCATCAAACGTAAATTGTCCATTCTCATCAGTTTTGGTCTCATAATTATAATCTGGAGATTGAATGCTCCACAGCCGAATGTTTGCATCCACTAAATTTTCACCATTTGTATATCGTGCAGATCCATATAGTGAGCTACCCTTTACTAGATAGAAGTTTAAATCAAATATTTCTCGATTGTTTGTCACTGTTAGCTTTCTGAATCTGCTACCAAAGTCATTCTTGGAAGCTTTCAATATGTAATCGCCTCCATTTAAAACTTGAATGGAATAACTTCCTTGGTTGTCAGAATATGCTTCAGTAATCAAATTTAAATCAGAGAATACTTGAACACGTGCGCTTCCAATCGGAGATCTGTCTCCGTACTCCAGAACCCATCCGCTTATTGATGTTGCACGGTCAGATTCTATATCGCTGGTTGATTTAGATTCATCTCGCTCTCGCTGTTGAGTGTTACTATTATGATTTTCATTCGTCCCAAAATGATTACTGCTCAAATAGAAATAGTATAGGATTCCAATAACAGCAAATATTGTTAAAAGATACGTATATATTCGAGTTGCTCTTTTACCCATTTCATACATGTTGCATTCTCCCTATTATACTTTACTCAAGTTTCGCACCCCTGTATAAACAGTAGAGGATAAAGAATTTCGGCGCATTCGAAGATGCGATCGATTATTTCGTCCAGTAACTCGCTCGAAAACACCGAGAAAGCCTGTAACTTGGCAACGAGAATCGACAGGATGCCCTGCAGTGCGTCATACATCGTCAAATCAGCCACCTCCGCCGCACAGCATCGGAACAATTCACCGAACGATTTCGGATCGGTTTCATGTCGACATTCCAAGGATAGGAAATTGGAACGGATGAACACGATCGTGGTGTGGGCCACCCGCGCATCGTAATCCCTCGACTGCGTCTCTTTGCTCAATCGAGGATGCTGTTTGCACATATTGAAAAACACCTCGATTTCCCACCGAAAGCCATCGATTCGGACAAGCTCTTCATCCGGCAAGTCGGGATTGGTTGACACCAGCACCAACCAGTCTCGTTTGACATTCCGGTTCCGAACAAACACCAGTTTGACAGGCAATTCGGTCTTTTTCAAACGGCAGACGACTGAACTCAAGACCTTCGCCCGTACTCGCTTCTTCCGTACACTCCGGTATATCTGTTTGGCATCCCCCATCTGGCCCTGCACGTCGTATTGAATTTTGGAGGAGTTCTTGGCCATTCCGATGACAACGATTCCCATGGCTTTGACCGAAGCGATGATGGACAGCATGCAGAACCATGAATCCATCAGAACGTAGGATGCGTGTATTCCTATTCGGAGTGCCCGTCGAATCATATCCACCGGAACAACCGGGGCTTCCTGCTGTACCGCCTATCTAATTCTGAGCAAAAAAGGTTGAGAAAACAGGGTAACTCTATTTCAGATTTGTGACCGTTACCGACCTGGCTCCCATAACCATATTAGTATCGCAGTTCGTCAGGCCGAGTCAAACCGGATAGCCAGGATTGCGTAATTGGCGAGGATCAACGTTGCCCCCAATCAGTTAGATCGCCAGTTTACCGTCAATGCATCCAGTCGTATTTGGGTGTCGGATATCACCAATATCCGAACGGAAAACGGCTGGTTATTTCTGCCTCTTTTCTCGGCAATGGTGTCCGAGAAGCAAATGGATTAACAGGCCAGGGAGTTGCAAGATATGGGAAATTTAAGAGATGTTCTGCTCGCGAACCTCCGGTTTCTCTGACCAAATCCTGTCGGAATATGCGCGGGACTCAGGTTCCTTTTTGAAACCACCAGGAACCAACTCAGGATCGCCTCTGACGCGTTTTAAGCTCAGCTTGGGTATCCCTACCATTCAGGATCAGAATGATTTGGTTGAAATGGCTCTGGCGGATCCGTTATGCGGGGATACGAATCACCTGGTTGCTTCGGACACTGATACCAGTGAATAAACTGCTCAAAGGAAGATTCCTGTGTGAAATCGATTTCACAGCTCCGAACCCATAGAAACCGGGATTTTGCAGTGGTCAGACGTACCGCCACTTTGAAGAAGCGATGAGGGAAAAACAAGCCATCGTTGTCTTCGAGGAGGGGGAGATGATGTTCTTGGATAACCTGAGAACGAGCGAGGGAGTTGAGAGGGCCGATCAGAAGATCAACTGGATTCAGTCGAGAATTAAAGTTCAAGTATACCGAGATGGGAAGTGGATACGATGCGTATGAGTCATTCATTTGTTCCCACTGAAAATTCACCTGAAATCAAATCCGTGAAAAACCCTGGTCATTGTATCGCAAACATCGTAATGCGAAGTTACGTTCCATCGGAATCAGTGGCTGCGATCACCGGAATCGGTGGCTCGCAGTCTCCGGAATCCGCAACAAGCAGGGAGAAGACTGCCTGGACCATCTAAAAAACGATCAAAATGAGAGAATTTTTGCAAGTAAGATTAGCTATCTTGTCAGAAAAAGCGTCTTGCGCGACAAAGTCGTCTGGAGTCTGCGCCTGATTTTTTGCAAAAGGGGTAGATCTCAAAATCCTCTGACCAAAAATCCGTTGATTGTCAACAGAAGCTATGGTATTATTTCAAGATGAACAGAAAACTGCTGAATAGTATTGTTCGCCTAAAGGATGTCTCCCATAAAAAGGCAATTCAAGCGGTTGCTTTGGTATTTATATCGGTTTGCTTTTGCGGCTTCAATAAACAACTCGCCAAGATAAATAATCCAAACGAAAACAAGGATGGAAACTTTGTTCTCTATGTTTCGAATCAGAGCTATGAAATAAAAACTGTAGATATTCTCATATCAATTGACGATAAGCCAATTCTTCAAGAGGACTTCAATGTCGGGGATCAGCATGATTGGAAGCAGTTTACTTTGCAGATAGCAAACGGCAAACATAAGATTGAGGCAATTACTCGAAAAGGAAGCACAGGAATTTCACAGCAATTTGATTTCACCGGAAAGCAGTGGGCAGTGCTCTATTTTTGCTACAGCAAGAGAGAAGGGAACACTTGCCCAATACCGGAACTGCGATTTGAGAATTCTGATCGGCCGATTAGATTCTTGTAAGAAATAACCTGCGGCTCGATAGCCGATGTAAATCAGCGAACGAGTCGTTCGAGTGGACGGCGGGAAGAAGGCGATGCATCAGGCGTAACCCGCGTTGGCCGCCGCCACTCAACGCTGGCGTTCACCAGATGAAGACGATGGACTTCAAACCAATACTTGCCGAAGAATCGGTTGATGTCTTGCCGGAATACGCCAGGATTCCGATCTCATTCGAGGTGCATACGGTATTCCAAGTGGAACTCGTCGAGGGTGGTCTGAAGGGAATACGACTGTCGGAACGCCCTGTCGCAATTCCCTGGACCAAGGATTACGATGCTATCAAAGGAGAAGGCCCGATGAGTTGGGCAAGTCGGTGGGATATCTCCAAGTGGGGTGTCATTTCCGCATTCGCCGGTGAGAATCGCCTGGGTGGTTGCGTGATCGCGTACGATACGCCCGGAGTTCACAAACTCGAAGGGCGAACGGATATCGCCGTGCTATGGGATATTCGGGTCACACCGGAACATCGTGGAGACGGTATCGGTGGTTTTCTTGTCGAGGCCGCTGTTGATTGGGCCAGACGCCGGAATTGCCGGATGCTCATAGTGGAAACCCAAAACATCAACGTTCCCGCGTGCCGTTTCTATGCAAAGCATGGGTTTGCTCTTGGCGGAATCAATCGGAATGCCTATACGGAACTGCCGGACGAAGTGGAGTTGATCTGGTGCAGGAAATTGTAATACGGAGCGCTGACTGCCTCGATAACCGGATGGTGCATCGGAGAACGTTGTGCGGACGGTGACCGAGAACAGCCGGACACTCAAGTTTGAGAGTCACGGGTTTGAAGAGAATTGAGAATGTGTTCGGCAGTTATTTCTGGGGTCCGACATTCACGCAGGATTTCGATTCCTATCTGACCCAGTACCCATCCTTTCCGGAAGGGATCACCGATGTGGAGGTGCTTCCGTCATTCTCCTGGCCCTCCAATGTCGGTTCGGCTCAAGGGATCAGGTTCTATGCCGCGCTGGTCGATCCGGACGTTCACATTCTGATCGGGCAGTTTCATTCGGCTGAATTCGGTTGGGAATAACAAACCGTACGTAAATTGCAGTTCAAATCCATATCGATCGGTAATCCGATTGTTCTCAGTTCATTTCCATGAACGAGATCGACAGATTGCAATTATGTGATGCGCTCGTGAACACTGCCGGATCGTTTGTTCCCCACGCGCGCGAGGTAAATTGTGCCCTATCTTAGGGGTATCTAGTCTGAATGGGACCCGTGAAATGTTATTCGCCGTTTCGAGCCCCCGGCATCCCAAATTTCCCAATTCGTGTATCGTATAACTCAATGTCATCAACCCGCTCTGCATCATCACAGAGTCATGAAAGGAGTGTATCTATGAGCTTGAATCCCAAAGTCAGTGACACCTTGAACCGGATCGTCGAACTGTTCCGGACTGGCAATGTTCCCCAGGCGATCTCCATCGCCACGTTCCCGCCGTTCGATGTGCCCTCGAATGCATGGAGTCTCTCAAATCGTATCAGAGCGTTCTTGGCATTTTCGGATGCCTGTACTCTGCTGAGGCTCAGGGATGGAGTGGAGCAAGTTGGCACAATGTGTTTTTGAAACAGGTCAGATCGATGCTTTCTGATGGGAAGAGGGGTTTGCACATCAGAATTCCGTACTGAGGATTCTGCCAATGAGGCTGAAGATGAGCGAATAACACACCGGGATCGCGCCACGGTTCGCACAGTTTTCGGTATAACGTCACGCATTGCCATGCAATCGGATCAGCCGTCTCGTTCAACTCTTTAACCATTCTATACTGATCCTCAAGCAGCGCCAGGTTCATTCGAATTTCTGGGGGACGATTCTTCTGAAATGTTTTGACCAATTTCACCAATTCCTCCACTGCCTTTGATCCGAACAACGCAGTAAAAAGTTTATCCACCGGCAGCAATCCCCAGTATCTTTTTGCAACCGTAAAAAAACCGTATCCGGTCAGAGGAATTTCGCTGACACAATTCTGGATCCCCATACTATCCGTCCAGCTTTTAGTGGACATGACCATCATCGAGTTCAATCCGTTCAATTCAATTTTATATGACCACACATTTTTCCTCGTCAACGCTTTGAACTGCTTGAGAGGGACACTCATCACGAGCAGATCTTTACTGCTGAACAGAACCTTGCATGTCATTGCGGGCTTCTCAGAGGGGATATTAAAGTCTTGCGGGTTCAAAAGATCGGGATCAAAAGCGCAGTGTTCTGTTTTATCGATGGTTATATCGGAGAAAGCGAATGTGAATGACGGCTTTTCGCGTAGACTGGAAATAGTCATAAACTCAGTCTGGAAGGGTTTGACTATGGCCGCGCACTGCCAATCCGGATGTTGATCCAGGCAGGCTTCCATTCTCTTTCGATATATAAGATCGAAAAGCACACGGTTACGCTGGGGACATAATCCGCCAAGAAAAACCGAAAAAATATCTTTCCCTTCCTGCGACATCTTCATCACCTGGCCGGGAATGACACCGAGCTTCATCAGATGCGACCACCTCATATTGACATTGCCGTCCTGGAGGACTCGCCCCTGAAATTTCCCATCGATTACTCTTGCTTTCCCATATCCGGGAAGGGTCTCCTTCTCTTCATAGGGGATGAATGCGGGGATCTTGCCTGAAACAGATTTTTCACTCAATGGCGTCAGCGTGATGAAATAGCAAGGTGCATCCCAATGAGTAAATCGGTCTGGATCTTCTGCGACTTTCCCCTGATCGATTCGATTCAGCACAAGACAATATTTGCCGGGATGAACTTTATATTCTCCGCTGCGATCTGATAACCCGAATGCTTCAATTTCATCATCATTCGGCAATCGACCATTCTTCTGCTTAAAAAGCTCTGCATGATGCTGCGCATCGTTGCTCAAGCGGAAGGTGTCGTCAGTATCTATTCGAAGAACTCCCGATGGGAGATCGATGAATGTCTCGACGGCTTTCAACCAAGGTAATCCTGATTTCTTCATTTCTTCCTTCGTCATCGGCAGCCCCTCGATTACTCCGATTTCAACCGGAACATCCTGATACATTTCAAAGACGACGAGTTTTCCTTTGGAAGTTAACACCTTGAGGGCTTTATCGGTCTTGTAATCGTCCTCTCCACCAAATCCGGTGATGCTTACCGGATTCGACTCGATAATTTCCCCGGCACACTGTGGGTCATGTAAATAAACCCTTAACCCTTCATTGTAAACGGAAACGACTTTAACATTTGATCGAATCATAAAAACGCCTCTTCTTCCCTTGGAATCTTTATAGACCACTCCTGAATAACTAATAGGCTTAAGGTTGCTTTTGGTCAAGACCAGGAAAATAGTTACGGGTGGCAGGACTCTTGGGAATGATAAAACTGGTGAACAATATTGGGTACATTCCTGGCGTCAATTTCGGTCGATTTTGCTTATAAATGCCGATGTGGAATATCAAGCAATAGCCATCGCATGAAGCTCACGAAACTCCGATCCCATCGTAATCTCAAACCAGTCCTTGAATTTCTCAGGTGAGAAAAGCTCGATCACCGTAGAATCCTGGACACGGTAGACCGGTTACTGCTTTTGGTCATTATCGTTGATCATTCGGGAATAAACTGGAGAATTTTATCGACCATTTGAAAAATACGAGCCAGAGCGGTTAACCGCCCTGTCGAGGGATCTTCTGCTTCGTGCTCCTCTCTTCCCACATACTCCATACTGGGGGATTTTGTTAACCAAAAACTGGGGATTTTTTACTGGCCATTCACAACATGAAGCACTTCTTCAAAATCTGAGTTCTGAACGCTTCGTTGCGGTGTTCCGCCCCGGATTCATCTGGTGCTTGATCCAAAGAAATGCATAATAGAAAAGGGAGGTGTTCATGCGGAAGGGATTGTTCATTGCTGTGATCAGTACCGTGTGTTGGGGATGTCAGCTGGCCCTAGTTCCGATTCAAATGGGTGTCAGATTTGTAGATTCAGAGGTGTACGAAGCCCTCGCTGAAGGACGGTATGAGTCTTTGTTGGCACCATGGGGCTATAGGGTATTAACTCCAAGTATTGCTGGCGCGCTTTCTCGCTCACTCGGATTGAGCATCGAAAAAGGATTCACCATCGTCAATCTAAGCTCACTTCTTGGAACTCTGCTAGCGCTTGCCTATCTGATTAGAAGTAAAACCAATTGGATCATTGCATTTGTTGTTGCCTCGGCTTCATTCTCATACGCAATCAGACGGCTAATTGTGCTATCAGGTTCTGCAATGATGACCGATGCTTTCTCTCTTTTTGCGATTACTCTATCGATAGCATTTCTA
>CAYYMM010000013.1:0-55884 GCA_964472395.1 uncultured bacterium
AAACCTATCCATCCAAACGCCAAGCCGACCGTGTATCAGCGGGATTTGAACTTGCGGAGAATCCGGAAATGCCTCAGAACTAAAAGATATTCTTCGGCGATGAACGGGCAATCATCCGTGACCGGAAGCCGCTTCAGCCACTGAAGCTCCTCGAGCGATATCCGATCCTCGGAAGGATGTAAAAACCGCTCCTCGTGCAACATCAGATCCACCAGTCCGTCCGGCGGAATCATGTCATCATCCGTCTGCGAAACCGTGCTCGTCGGCGGCATCGTCAATTGATGAATCGATGTCTTCAGAACCCGCGATACCCGGTCCAGCAGATCCCATCCCGGGTTCGGATTCAGGCCGTTTTCGAGCATCGAAATCGTCGTGGGACGAGTGGATGCCTGTGTTGCGAGTGCGGTCTGGTTCATCCCCAGCGACTTCCGCAATCGTTTGATGTTCTTGCCTAGGTTTTTGAGTTCGACTTCGGTGATCTGGTTCATAAGCCGCATTATGGGCGGAATTATTCATAAAAGCAATAGTCTCTCTCGGAAATTTCCTGAAAAATTCCACACTTTTTACTCCTTATGCAGAGAGATCGCTCAATAACTACTTGAAAAATAATGAATATCTAAATTCACTCATCAGCGATAGACCTGCCCGCGGCATCTCGCTGTTTTCCTCGCACTGGTTTCCGTACCGATGGTCTCCTTAAAACAGAGAGGGAGGGGATTCCAGGATGCTCAGTCGAATCGCACACGTAATCACAATCCTCGCCATGAGCCTGCCCGGGCTCGTTCATGGCGAAACATCCTCCGGTATTCTCATCAACGAGATCTGGACCGGAGCGCCCGACTGGGTCGAGCTCGCCAATGTGTCATCCACTCCGATCGATGTCTCCGGATGGTCGATCCGAACGTGGTCGAAAGGGCTCGAGGACTCCGCCTGGGTGAACGAATCGATCCTGATACCCCCGAACAGCACGATCGCTCCCGGTGGATTCCTGGTGATCTCGGATGCCGACGACACCCCCGCCGAGTGCATTCTGACGGCGATGGAGGGGTTCACCTGCCTGCTCGAAGATTCACGCGGAAACCCGATCGACTCGATCGTCGCTTCGGGGATGTTCGGCGCGCCGGTGACCGCGCTGATCGCTCCCGCACTCTTCTTCCCCCCCTTGCCTCAGCGTTTCTGGAACGATGGGATTCACCGCCATTCCTGGTCCGATTCGGATTCGGGAATGGACTGGATCGTGTCGATGGCAGGCACTCCCGGACAGCCCAATCCCGGTCAGTCGAGTGCCGGGTGCAGCAAATCCGAAGTGAGTCCGGTGTTCCGAGACTGTCGGCGCAAGACGGAGACGGCAAGGTCAACCTCGGGTCGGCAGTTTGAAACCCGTCATGTGATCGTTCTGGTTCTGGACGGGGTTCGAGTCTCGGATGCGTTCGATCCCGGAACAGCCGGGCGCGCGCCGAACATGACGGAATTTCTGGCCGCCCGGGGCAGCCTCGACACGGACTGCATCAACACGGGGAATCCTGTCACGCTGCCGGCTCATATCGCGATGACCACGGGAACCTGGATGATGCAGGGGAACAACAAATACCCCGTCTCGAACATTTTTCCTGAAAATCCGACGATCTTTGAATACTACCGCAGGCATCTCGAACTGCAGGGCATCCCGCTTTCCGAATCCGCGGATCGCTGTGTGCAGCTCTACGGCAAATACGGCGAATGCTCCACCATGGCCTCGAGCCACCACCCTCTCTACGGTCCTGCATACGGCTCGGCGATCCGATTCCCGGAGATGGAACTGAATTGGCCTGACGAAGCCCCTCACAAGGATATGATCGTCTATCGCGCCACCCTCGAAGAACTCCGTGGCCGCCAACCGGACCTGATGCTGGTCAACTTCGCCCAGATCGATCAGCGCGGCCATCACGGAGGGTGGGACGGTTACGAATACTCGGTGCGCAAGGCGGATGAGTTCGTGGCTGGCATCTGGCGCGAGATTCAGGCGCAGCCGTATTATCGCGATTCGACGACCCTGATCGTCACGACCGATCACGGTCGACACGACGACGCTCATGGTGGGTATCACCATCACGGCTGCAATTGCCGGGGATGCAGACGCACATTCTGTCTCGTGTTCGGACCCGACACGCCTCCGGGCATCCAGGTCGATACCTCCTATGAAACCATCGACATCGCGGCGACCGCTGCGGCTCTGATGGGATTCGATGCACCGATGTGCGAGGGCCGGTTCATGACCGACATGTTCGTGCCCGCGGAGGGCTCGGACGATGCCTCGATCGCCTGCCGGGCGAGGGACCTGTCGATCAGCGCATCGACGGATCGGGTCGCGCTGACATGGATGCAACGGGACGAGACGGGTTGGACGGGTATGCACAGCCTGGCGATGTGGGGCGGTCCGGTCTGGAGTTTCCCCGCGCCGCTGCCGAATCCGCCGGAGGGGCATGCGACCCAATGGACGAGCTGCGGACTGACTCCGGACGGCGCACTGGTCACGGCGATCGTGAGCCATCCGCTCCCGTCGACCGAGCCGGATGCGCTGAGCTGGTATCTGCGCGTGACGGATACCGCCACTGAGCGTTCGATTCTGCACGCGCGGACGGGCAAGATGGCGAACCGACCCGCGATATCCGATTGGGAAGGCACGATCACGACGCTCTGGAGCCGCTACTACGATCAACCCGAACCGTTCCCGCCGTTTCACAGTTCGATCGAGATGGCCATTGAGGATGAACCGGAATCGATTCCACGCTTCTCCCGGGTCGATTCCGGCCTGTTCGCTCCCGGTCCGCCGGCATTCGCTCAGAACAGCGCCACGATCCATGCGGCATATCGCAATCACGAAGATCGATCATGGACGATCCGGTATTGCGGATCGCAGGATGCCGGTCATGCATGGAACGTATCGGGTGCGCTGCTTCCGGTCGATCGCAATCGACTGGCCGGTGATCCCTCGATCGGAACCCTGTCCGGCACGGTCCACATCGTATGGGCTGAGAAGACACTTCCGGCCGGACCCTGGAGGGTTCTCTGCCTGAGCAGTTTCGACGATGGAATCTCCTGGCGCGCGCCGATCACGCTGTCGGACGTCGGCTGTAATGCGACGGAACCCCTCATCATCGCGGCCAACGGCAGGATTATCGTGGCATGGATCAGCAGTCAGAACGCGCAGACGGGGATTACGGGTCGGGTCAGTATGGACGGCGGCGTCACGTTTACGGCGCCGGTCGAGTGGGTTCCGCCGGGTGCTTCCATGATTGCCCGGCCCGTCGCGACCCGCATCGGATCGGATCTTGTCATGGCCTGGATCGATCTGACCCCGCGGATCGAACGGCCGATCAAGGTGACGAAGTTCGAGGGGATTTTTCCCTGAATCCGCGCTGCGATCTGAACCACATCGGATAGCCGTGGCGGATCACGCAGACCGGACATCCCTTGCCTTCGAATCCCGCGAAAACGGAATGGCCTGCTCGCGAAATCAGATCTTCGTTCCGAATCGTGAAACACCCCTCCGGATCCCACAGAGCGATATCGGCATCCGACCCTTCGCGAATCGTGCCTTTGCGCGGATAAAGACCGAAGATCCTGGCGGCATTGGACGAGGTTACGCGGACGAAACGGGAAGGCGAGATCCGGCCTTGAACGACTCCTTCCGAAAACAGCACCGGGAGCATCGTCTGGAGATTTTCCATGCCCGGGCGAAGATCGAAGATGGTCAAGGCGGGATTCATCTTCTGCTCCCGCGTCCAGGGTGCGTGATCCGATGCGATGACATCGATGGTTCCTCTTTCGAGATGCTTCCAGAGATAATCGATATCCGCTTGAGTTCTCAGGGGCGGTTGCCCGACGAAGAGCGGCCCGTCCGGGGTTCGGTAGCGGTCGTCCGTGAAATGCAGATAGATCGGTCTGGTTTCGATATGGACGGTCTGTCCCCGGTGTCGTGCGTCGATACAGGCGTCGAGCGCGTGTCGGGAGGACAGATGAACGATGTAGATTTCCGTTTCAGCAGCATGCGCCAGGGCGATTGCCCGATGCACCGCCGCCGCTTCCGCCTCGACGGGACGACTCCCGGCATAGTGCGCCAATCCGGTGAGGTGCTCGGCGGCCAGTCGGTCGCGGGCTGCCGAGATAACTCCGAAGTCTTCGCAATGCAGCATCACCACCAGCCCGTTTTGTCCCGCGCGACGGATCGCTGCGGCAAATCGTTCGATTCCGGGGTCGAAATCGCGTGAGGACATGAAGATTTTCAACGAGCGACATCCGGCGTCCCTGAGCGTATCGATGGAGTCGATTGCAGCCGGCGTCGGTTCCTGCAAAACCGGATGAAAGAAAACGTCGGTCAGCGCTGTCCCCCGAGCGGCGGCGCGTTCCCGTTCCAGTGTCATCAGCGGTGTTTCTCCGGGGAGGGGGAAAGCGATGGAGCCGACGGAGGTGATGCCACCCGCGAGTGCCGCCCGGGTGCCGGATTCAAAGTCATCGACCCATATCTCCTCCGACGGATCCGATCTCGGACAGGACAGATGCGCGTGCGGATCGATCCCGCCGGGCAACAGCCAGAGGCCTCCGGCATCGATCACCTGCTCGGAAGCGCCCGGTCGGAGGTTCAACCGGACACGCGTGATCCGATCGCCTCCCACCCGGACATCGGCTCGTCGGGCACCCGAATCGTTCACGACGGTGCCTCCCCGGATCAACAGAGATGTCCTGATGGACGTCATGATGCGCTCAACGGATCACTCGACGGAGAACGACCAGGTGATCGTCTGGCCGTTGACCGTGATCGATGCCGAGTAGGTCGCGCCGCTCAGCAGAGGCGTTCTCGGGATCATCACGATCGCGTCGCGCGAATTGAGGACACTCCGGGCGAGACTCTGCTGGGAGCCGTCTGCATTCGTGTAACTCGTCTCGTCGAAGACGCAATGTTCGATCGGCACGGTTCCCCTCATCAGCCAGTGATCGGTGACAGTCGGAGTCTGGTTTCCCGGGAAGATCTGAACGATGAGGGGCAATCCGGCGGGGGAAGTGTAGCCGGGGCAGCTCGTGAGCGGGTCGGGATACTCGGAACTGTAGGATGTGAGGTGGATGGTCGAGCCGTCAGAGGGCCAGACGATGGGGTAGCTAACCGAGGCGGGGATGTCGCCGAGACCTCGGAGGACATCGAGGCCCGCGCCCATCTGCCAGCCGCCGTCCGCCTCGCGGTAGCTGCCGAATCCGGTCGCGTGCAGTTCGGGGTCGAGAATTCCGACGGCGTGGAAGGGGGCGGTCATCCACAGATCCACAGCGTATTGATCGGTGGTGCTCACGAGACTGCTGACCATGACGTTGCTGTTGCGGGCGGCGGCGTCGCCTTCAGGGGTGTACCAGGGGTTGGCGGGATCTTCGGAGTGGCCGATCATGTCGTTTTTCACCATATAGGTTGCGTGCAGGACATTCCCCTGGCTCCAGTCCGCCTGCTCGAAGACGGAGGGGACATGCGCGATCCAGCGATGGATGTTGACCCAGTCGAGCCAATCGGGGTTCATGGAGTAGCCCCAGGATGTGACTGCGAGATTGCTGATGAGTTCTGTGAGGTCGGGTGAGAGGATTGCGCCGTAGAAAGCGAGGCCGTAATGGGCGTCGGTGCCGGTATCCGGCCAGATGAAGGGGTCGAGCAGGGGAATCACGGTCTGGCCGGTTTTGAGTGTGCGGATGGCGTAGTGAAAGGTGGATGGATCCGAGGGATTATAGTGGATCCAGTCGGGCCAGAAGAAGTATTCGCCGAAGGCTGAGAGCATGAAGACGACGGCGGCATCGGGCAGTTCAGCGCCGGTATTGTTGACGATGTATCCGCGGGCGGAGAATTCCTCGCCGGGATGGATCATCCGGGCGGGGGTGTCGATGTGAACGGTGAGATCCTGCGCGGCACACAGGAGGGGGAACAGAATCAGGATCGGGAGTAATCCTGAAAGGCTGACGATGGGTTGGGATCGGAATACAGGCAGCATGGTCACCTCCGAGTGTATCTGAATGAATATTAAACAAGAGAGGGGGTGAAGTGCAACCGGGGGACGATTGCGGCATTCAGTTTCCGATATCCTGATATAAAGGGACACCTTACATAATTCGAATCGGACTCCTGCCAGCGATCAAGTAACCTTTAAATCCAAGCGTGTGAAAACTGAAAACCGAAAACTTCAAACCCAAAACCGAATTAAGTAAGGTGTCCCTTTATTTGTTTTTAACAGGAAAATCGGACAGAAGTAGTCACGACTTCGACCACGACTTCGACCACGATAACGACCACGATAACGACGACGATCCGGGATAGAATGGGATACAATATCTGGTTCGTCTCAGAGTACAGGCATCTGACACCGGAAAGGGATCACTCGACGGAATCTTCTGTTATCCCTTTGTCTGTCTGCATGGGTGCTCTCATTCGGCTTGAATACCGGATACTCTTTCCGTATAGTCAGCTTCGCTCTGCGTCGACGCGGATGCGATTGAAAAAACTGGAGGCAGGTCGAGTGTCGATACCCCTGATTCGAATCCCGACGAAGGCTGTGGCGTTGTTCTGTGCCGTCGCATTCATTCTCGCCCTGTTCGCCCCCCTGTTGCATTCGCACGCGTGCGATCATCAGTTTCATCCGAATTGCTCGGCGTGCGTCCAGTTGATTCTGATTCAGACGATTGTGATGTCACTGGTGATTCTGGGAGTGATCATCTCCACCCTCGGAAACGTCGCATCACCTCTGCCCCGCGTCCTTCATTCGGTGCGAGTTGCCGACACCTTCATTCGTGCTCCTCCTGCGGCCTGATTTCATCTCACAGGTCTAAATCGATCGGATCGACACCTGCGTGTGTCTCGGTCCAGTAAACATCGTGAATTCAGTCCGAACAGGAGATTTTACCATGCGTAATCAGTGTTCTTTTCTATTGGTTTTCGTCCTTGCCATGCTGTTTGTTCCTGCGAATCTGTTCGCACAAAATCCAACGGAGCGATCTCCCCGAGCGCTTGAATTGCCTGATATCAGCATCATTGGCGATATCACAACATACTTCACGAGTCTCGAGGATCAGGAAGAGGACAACCACATTCGAGTCCGCGAAGTGGAACTGGCAATCGGTGGATTTCTGTATCCCGGGATTCGTGCGGATGTTTATGCCGCCTTGCATTACCATGAAGGTGCGTATGAAACTGAACTCGAAGAAGCCTATGTTAACTTTCTCCAGACACCCATCCGCGGCTTGAGTTTCAAAGTCGGAAAGCAGTATCTCAATATCGGCAAAATCAACTCCCTCCATCCTCATTCCTGGAATTATGTAACGCGTCCGATCGTTCACTCCGCGTTTCTGGGCGATCACGGGCTGGCCGCGACCGGTATCACATCTGCTCTGTTGATCCCGGCCCCCTTTTTCCTTCAGATTGAACTGGGGGCCTGGCACACCGATGCGGCTCATGAACACGAAGAAGAAGCTGAGGAAGGTGATCATGATGAGGGGGAAGAACACGAGCATCATCATGAGTTTGGCCTGGCGGGCGAGACATATTCCGGGCGTTTGTGGACATCATTCCCAATCGCAGGTTCGTCAGAACTGGAAATCGGCGCGTCGGGCGTGAAAAGTCAGGGGCCTCATCACGAAGAAGAACAGGATGATGTTACGCTGACCAGCGCGGATTTGACATGGCGGTCGGTGTTGAGCGCATACCGGAAAGTGACAATTCAAGGTGAGTGGTATCATCTGGATCGTTCAATGGAAGAGGGCGATTTTCAGCGCACCGGTGGCTTTGTTTTTGCCGGTTTCCGCTTTGACCGCCGCTGGGATATCGGTGCCCGGTATGACTGGACTGAGATGCCGGTTCATGAATCGGAGGAACAATCCCGGGCGTCTTTGATTCTGACTCACAGTCTGAGCGAAATGACCCGAATAAGGGCACAATACGACTACGATATCGAGAATGAAGAACATGAGGGATTCATCCAGATACTCTTCGGTATCGGGCCGCATAGTCATGCACTTCAATAAGTTCGCTTCATTGTGAGCAAAGGAGCAGAAATGAAAATGCGTATTTGGATTTGTATGTGTACTCTCGTCGCGGGTGCTCTGACCGTATCGGCTCGATCTCCACTCGAAATTGTCACCACCACATCGGATCTCGCGTCGATCGCTTCATCGATTGGTGGAGATCGCGTTCATGTTCAGGCACTTTGTAATGGAACGCATGACCCTCATTTTGTCGAAATCCGACCGTCGCAGGTCGTAAGTCTTCGCACGGCCGATGTGTTGATCATCGTGGGCATGGGTCTGGACATCTGGATCGATCCGCTCGTTCAATCCAGCCGGAATCCCAAGATTCAGCCCAATCAGTCCGGATGGCTGGACGTATCGAATGTCATCGATAAAAAAGAGATTCCTCATGGGAAGGTCGATGGATCGATGGGTCACGTTCATCCCGAGGGAAATCCTCATTACTGGCTGGATCCGATGAATGCTCGACTTGTTGCCTCGGAAATTGCTCGGATGCTGTCCCGGATCGACCCGGAATTTCAGGAAACATACAGAGCAAACGAAAAAGCGTTTCATGACATACTGGATCGGAAAATCGACGAATGGACCCGGAAACTTGCACCTCATCAGCCGATTTCAGTTCTGACGTATCATCGAAGCTGGATCTATTTTGCCGAGCGGTTTGGTATTCACCTGGCGGGCGAACTCGAACCCAAACCCGGTGTGTCCCCTTCACCGGCTCATCTTCGTGACACGATCGAGCGAATGAAATCTGAAAAGACAGACCTGATTCTGGTCGAATCTTTTTACAGCAGAAAGGCAGCCGATTTTGTTTCGGGTCAAACAGGTGCAACAGTTGTGGTTGTGCCGAATTCCGTTGGAGGATCGCCGGAAGCAACGGATTACATCGCTCTGATCGATTCGATCATCGATCGATTGGCGGGTGCTCTGAAATGAACTCACTGATGATCTCAATGCGAACGGTATCTGCAGGTTATGAAAAAAAAACGGTGTATCGAGCGCTGTCATTTGATGTCGTTTCCGGGGATCATGTCGGGATTATCGGTCCAAACGGATCGGGCAAAACAACCCTGATCAGAAGTCTCATGGGCGTGCAGCCGATTCAGGCAGGGGAAATCCAACGTGCGAAGGACGTGCGATTCGGTTTCTGCAGTCAGCGGCAACACCTCGAAATGACCGTGCCGTTTCGTGTGTACGAGATCATCATCATGGCGCGGACCCGGCTGATCGGCTGGGTCCGCTCACCCTCCGTGGCGGATCGGGAGGCTGTCGAGCGGGCGATGGAGATGACCGGGATTGCAGACTATTCGGAGCGTTACTTTCATACATTGTCCGGAGGTCTCAAACAGCGTGTCCTCCTGGCTCGGGCGCTCGCGACGGAACCCAGTGTTCTGGTGTTGGACGAACCGACTGCGGATCTGGATCTGCGTGCGCGTCGGGAGCTGCTCAAATTGATCCAGGGATTGCGAATCGAACACTCTCTGACATTGATCCATGTCACTCACGACCTGAATGATATTCTGGAATCCGCCAACCGATTTGTTTTCATGAATCCGGACTGGGAATCGCCACTGATTTTCAACGGGCGACCGACGGCTCAGGCATTGTCTTCGCTGTATGGGATCGATGTGCAGGTGTTCGAAAAAGACGGTCGGGTGCGTGTCGGTTGAGGGGTTAAAGATGCTTGATATATTGACTGATGTGTCATTGTTGCCCGGCTTGATCAGTGGTGGTATTGCCGCATGCCTGTGTGCGTTTCTCGGGATCTACATTCTGATCCGGCGGATGGTATTCGCTGCGATTGCGCTGTCATCCATGGCATCGCTTGGACTTGCAATGGGACTCATGCTCGATCTGGAGCCAATGATGTGCGCGATGCTGGCATCATGTGCTGCGATCCTTCTGTTGTGGATGAATACGTCACGTGGCCGGGCACTCGATGACGGAACGACGGGTCTGATCTACGCCGCATCCAGTTCCATTGCGGTCCTGATCGTTGCACGAAATCCATCCGCTGAGGCATCCGGGTTGAATCTGTTCTCAGGTAATCCCCTCTATTCCGCCTGGCAGGATGTTGTGTTTCTGGCGATCTGCGCTGTGGTCGTGTTCGGGATTCACGTGGCATTTCGCAAGGAATTCATTTTCATCGCGCTCGATCCCGAGATGGCTGCAACGACAGGACTCCGTGTTCGGCTACTTGATTTTCTTCTTTACCTGACGATCGGAATGGCAGCGAGTGTATCGATTCGAATCACGGGAACTTTATACGTTTTTGCATCCCTGGTGATTCCTCCGATGATTGGTCGAATGGTCGGGTGGAATCTGCGCTGGATCATCGTCGGATCGGTTTGTGTGGCCGCATTGTCCGCGTTTGCCGGATATCTGCTCTCGTTTGCGCTCGATCTGCCCTATTCGCACACGGTCGTTGTGCTGTATTCGATCATGTTTTTTGTGACGGCAGCGTTTCAATCCGTGAGTAACCTCACCAACACTGACTAAACTCAGACACTTCAAAAAGATTCGCTCAATCTCGAAATGAAGTCAGCTTATCATCATGAAAACAGGGGAGATGGAACCTTTGAGGAATCATCATCGGATCGGTCAAAGTGGATGAAAATGATCATTATTATTGATAGAAGGTCTTTCCAATTCCTTACTTAACGGCTCAGGTATTCAGAATTCTGAATGCTGCCTCCCCGAGTCGCAACAAAAATTAATCCTGCACAAAACTTCCGGAATCGTCGCGTTACTCAATAGCGGATCAGAACAGATGAATCGTTCCGGACGCTGTTCAGTTTAACCTATGACGACTGGGAGACGATTGTATGAAACGAATTTGCACAGTTTTAATTATCATGTTAACGGCCTGCATCGGCTGGTTAAATGCGGCAGAGGTTGACCGAGAGGTCGTGGACAGGATGACGACTCCCGGTGAGGCAGACTATTTCCTTGTATTCCATGAAAAAGCCGATCTCACCGGTGCGGATCTGCTCAGGTCGAAGATCGACAAGGGCCACCATGTCGTCAATACCCTTAAACAGGTCAGTGAACGCTCCCAACGGGATGTCCGCTCATGGCTCGATGAGCAGCACATCGCGTATCGATCGTTCTGGATCGATAACATGATCCTGGTCCATTCCGGCCGCGAGATCCTCGATGCACTGGCCCGCAACCCCGACATCACCCGGATCGTCCCGGATCACAAACGCCGCATCATCCGCGATTCGCACCTCAATCCCAAACCCTCCCCCCTCTTCGCCTCGACTCCCCGCTCGATCCAACCCCTCCCTCCCGCCCCCAATCCCTCCCGTTCAGTCGAATGGAATATCTCGCATATCCAGGCCGATCGGGTCTGGGAAACCTTCAATGTCCGGGGTGAGGGGATCACGGTCTGCGATTTCGATACCGGAGTCGATTGGCAGCACTCGGCCCTGAAATCCCATTACCGCGGCTGGAACGGCTCCACCGCAGATCATAACTACAACTGGTTCGACGCGACCGGCACCTCCCCGACCGAACCGATCGACGATCACGGTCACGGAACACATACCACCGGGACGATGATCGGAGACGACGGTGCGGGCAATCAGATCGGTGTCGCTCCCGATGCGAACTGGATCGCGGTCAAATTCATCACGGCCAGCGACGAAGCGCTCGATTCCTGGATCCTGGCGGGATTCCAGTGGGTGCTCGCACCGACGGATCTCAACGGCCAGAACCCGGATCCCACGAAAGCCCCTCACATCGTGAACAATTCCTGGGGGATCGACTCCGGAACGACGCTCTATTACAACGCCGTCCAGGCACTCGTCGAGGCCGGTATTTTCATGGAGTTCTCCGCGGGTAACGCCGGTCCGGGCTGCGAAACGGTCGGCTCGCCCGGCGATTACGACACGGTCATCACCACCGGCGCTCTCATGCCGTTGGGTGTCGCCTCGGACTTTTCCGCCCGCGGCCCCTCCCGCCTCTCGCCCTCTCTGATCAAGCCGGATGTCTGTGCCCCGGGTGAGCAGGTCCGATCGTCGCTTCCCGGCGAAGAATCCTATGGTGAGGGGATGGGCACGAGCATGGCGGGTCCGCATGTCTGCGGCATGGCAGCGCTCATGTGGTCGGCAAACCCCGCGTTGCAGGGCCAGGTCGAGGACACAATCGAACTGATCCGCGAGACATGCATCACCGCCCGGACGCCGGAATGCACGAGTCCCGACACGCTCCGAACCCCGAACAATGTCTACGGATGGGGTAAGATCGACTGCTTCAGAGCCGTGGCGGTCTGCCGGACGCCTCAATCCGCGGCCTGGATCGGTCTGGGCAAGCCCTCGGTCGGTTGCTCGGATTCAATCGAAATTCTGCTCTCCGATGCGGACCTGATCAGCGCCGGTGTCCTGTCCGTCGAGGCGTTCAGTTCGACCGAAACGCAGCCCGAAATGGTTCAATTGGACGAAATCATGCCGGGCGTCTTCTACGGCATCGCCATGACAGGAGCCGGACAGCCTCTGCCGGACGGCAAGGTCCAGGTCAGTGAATCGGACCTGCTGACAGTTCGATACGACGATCAGAATCACGGAGGCGCGCCCGAAACGCTGTCCGCCGAAGCCACAGTCGACTGCACGGGCCCCGAAATTGTCTCGGTCACGATTCTCGAACGCACATCCACCTCCGCGACCATTCTCTGGCAAACCTCAGAACCCGCGACAACCGAAATCGGATTCGGCGACACCGTGCCCGTGACGCCCTGTCTGAGCATCGATCATTCCGAAACCATGCATTTCGCACACATTCAGGATCTCGAGAGCTGCACCGACTATTTCTATTCCATCACGGCTCGCGATGTAGCGGGGAATGAATCCGTCCCATCGCTCGATGCATCCGGCACAATCCGCACACTCGAACGCGTGTATCTCGTCGATGCAACCATGGACACCGATCCGGGCTGGGACCGTGAAGGCGACTGGGAATGGGGCGTTCCGGCGGGGCTGGCCGGGGACCCCTCATCCGGCTTCACCGGAGCGAACGTGCTGGGATACAATCTGGACGGCGCTTACGAGAACAACATGCCGCGCTATTGCCTCACGACACCCCGGATCGATTGCGGCAAGATCGACAACATCTATGTCGAAATCGCGCTCTGGCTCAATGTCGGCGCATATCCGGACGATCAGGCCTCCTGGGAACTGTCGCTCGACGGCGGGGCGAGCTGGATGGAGGTGATGAGTAACGCGGAGTATCAGGGGTCGGTCGAAATGGATGGCTGGATGCATCTGATCGTGCCCGCCTCGGATTTCCTGGCCGGCCAGAGCAAGGTGAAGTTCCGCTGGGTGATCGGCCCGACGAATTCCGATGAGGTGTATGGCGGCTGGAATCTCGACGATTTCCGCGTATATTACGAGCGCGAATGCGAAACCGCTGCGACGCCGACGCCCGGCGTGACTCCGACGCCATCTGCCCCACCGACGGCCGCTCCGTCGTCCACCCCGACGCCCGCCCCGCACGGCGTCACGCTCGCGATGCCATCCCATCGATTTTCGCCCGGTGATACCTGCTCTCTGACCGCGACGATCTGCAACCGGAATGCCGCACCGCTTGACGGCATCCCGTTCTTCACGCTCCTGAGCTTCCAGGGTCAATACTGGTTTTATCCGTCCTGGACACAGATAGCAGACTGGATCACTCTCGATACCGTTCCAACCGGATCGATTCAGCGCACGATCATTCCCGAATTCATGTGGCCCTCAACCGCCGGAGCGATTTCCGGCCTGAGCTTCATCGCGGCGATGACCGACCCCACCATCAGCCGTCTCGAAGGCACCGCCGGGGTCTGGGAATTCGATGCGATCCCCTGACCCGTATCACCGAACGCGGCGCATCCCGCTGTTAATTTTCACTGGCTGAAAACACACAAAACGCTCACATTCGAACCAGTCGCTTCTTCATACCGGCCGTCCGATCAATGAAATCAGGTGATTTCGAGGTCAGGCGGCCGGATCTTTTTCCGGCTTTTTTCGGGTGAGGGGGTAAATTGGTTAGGATTCGGTTAGTACGGGCGAAACGGCCATGTCGCCGTTGCACGGGCACGGTTGACGGAACGATACGGCAGGTCTAGCATCCGGCGCGGTGCGAGCTCTCTGGTGAAGGAGGTGGCGATGAAGCAGCGGGTATGCCCCTGGTGGATGGGACGATTGCTCCTCAACCCGTTTCGTCGGATGTTATCGGATCCGAACAAGCTGTTGAGTCCGTTTGTCAGACCCGGCATGACCGTTCTTGAGCCGGGCCCGGGTCTCGGTTTCTTTACGCTCGATATCGCGCGCCTCGTGGGAGAGACAGGCCGGGTCGTGACGATCGATATTCAGCCGGAGATGGTCGCGGGGTTGAAGCGCCGTGTCGAGGCGAGTCCGTTCACCGATCGGATCGAGGTTCGCCTGGGGGAAGTGGATGAGGCGTTTTCCGAGGCATTCGCGGCGCGGTTCGATCTGATCTTCGCGTCTGCCGTGATCCATGAAATCCCGGATGCGCGTTCCTTCTTTCAGTATGCGGTTCGGATCCTGAAGCCCGGAGCGCAGTTCGTCATGATCGAGCCGTCGATGCATGTATCCGAAAAAGCCTTCATGGATACGTTTCATACTGCCTCGGATGCCGGAATGGCGTTCATGGAGATGTTGAAACTCAGGATGGCGCGCGGGATGGTGCTGACCAACGCTCCATGCCTGGAGCCAGCCGACAGCGGACGATAGGTATTGACCGGGAGGGGGGAGTGAGCGAGCAAGGGTGTCGCTTCAGACAGGATCTTCAGGACGCATTCCAGGCATTCGTCACATGTCAATCTCACCGATTTCCTTCCCATAGCACAGTCCGGATCGATCTGCATTGCCATGATTTCAACAGCAGCGTTCCCGATGAGCTGCTCGGACGGATTCTGCGCTGGCCTGAGACCTGGACACGGTCCGAGTCGCTCCTCGACACGCTGAAACGTAACGGCGCGCAGGCATTCACGATCACCAATCACAACAACGCGCGGTCGTGTTTCGATCTGCTCGATAAAGGTATCGATCTGCTGGTCGGCGCGGAGTTCACCTGTCTGATCCCGGCATTCGATGTATCCATCCATGTGCTGACCTATGGATTCGACCCGGGGCAGGAAGTCCAGTTGAATCGTCTCAGAGGGGACCTCCCGCGATTTCTGGACTATACGCTCGATCAGAATCTCGTGACGGTTCTCGCACACCCCCTCTTCGTCCACGGGAAGGCGCGCCATGATCCGGTCGAACTGATGCAGTATCTGACACTGATGTTTGACCGGTTCGAGGTCATCAACGGGCAACGGGATACCTGGCAGAATCTGGTTGCGGCGTCATGGCTCGAGCATCTCACGGAGGAGCGGATCGAATCGTTCGCCCGACGTTTCGGAATCCGCCCGGATCGATATTGCTCGCATGGCTGGGTGAAGACGATGACCGGCGGTTCGGATGATCACATGGCGCTCTTTGCCGGACAGACCGGCACGATTCTCCATCTTCCTGAAGGCATGCAGGCGTCCGTTCCCCCGGCCTCGAGCACGGTTCTGGAAGCGCTGAGATCCGGGCGATGCGCGCCTTATGGAACCTATGTGTCGGTGGATAAACTGGCTTCAGCCCTGCTGGATTACTTCTGTCAGATCGTCATGCATGCCGAAGATCCCGGATTGGTCCGGATGCTGCTCCACCAGGGGACGACCCGGCAGAAGATCTGGGCATTTCTGATCGCGAACGGCGCGTTTGAATTGAGAAGGCACCGGTTCACGCTGAATTTCATCCGTGCGGCGCATGAGGCTTTACAGGGGAAAAAACCCGGTTTCATTCAGCGACACATGGTATCCAGAACATTCCGCCCGCTCATCTCAGAACTCGATACGATCGCCCGGATTCGGACGGAGTATCCGGAACTCCTCGGCCTCCAGCTCAGACAGACACTTCCGGCCATCTTTCACACACTTTTGAAGATCCTGGCCGAGCGGATCGAGGAAAAAGTGACGCGTTCGAGGCAATCCGACGGGGCAGAAAAAGGAATCAATATCCGAAAACTCATTGCGGGTTTCGAGATTCCGGTGGATTTTCGGCGACTGGTCGGCGAGTCGACGGATCCGGTGGAAGACGATTCGATCCCATGCTTCGATCTGAAAGCGCTGTCCGACGGGTTGCCGTTTCCTGCCCTGGCGGCGCTGCTGATCGGTTCGAGCGCGTATGCGGGAGCGCGCGTCAATTTTTCGAATCGCTCCACGACCGAGGCGATCGCAGACCAGATCGGCATGCATCGTCATCCGAAGCGCGCGCTCTGGCTGACGGATACATTTTATGATCAAAACGGCGTCGGCACCACGCTCCAGCTCATCCATTCCGAGATCATCCGGGATGACCTGCCGATCGATTTCGTAATATGCCATCCGACAGCCTCGAATGATTCGCATCTCCATGTGCTTCGTCCGGTGTACGAATTCACGCCGCCGTTTTACTCGCAACAGCCCGTTCGAGTGTTTGATCTGATTGAACTCCAGCGACTGTTCATCGAAGGCGGCTACGATCGGATCATCTGCTCGACGGAACTGCTCATGGGTGCCGCGGCCCTTTACCTCGGATCGGCTTTCTCTGTGCCGACATGGTTCTACGTCCACACGGATTGGCTCGATTTCGTTCGTAACAATATCGATCTCGATATCCATCAGATTGACCGTGTGAGACGCATTCTGAGGACCTTTTACAGTGCATTCGACGGATTGCTGATTCTCAATTCCGAGCAGATCGAGTGGTTCTCGTCGGAAGCGATGAACATTCCTAGATATCGACTGCATGCCACGTCGCACTGGGTCCACAGCTGTTTCGGGGTCAGGGAGGAATCGCGAGCTGATGTTCTACCCGGGATCGACTCGGGCGTGCCCTTGCTGATCTATGCAGGAAGGATCAGTGACGAAAAAGGTGTGTGGTTGCTCCCGGAGATTCTTGACGAGGTCCGGCAGCAGGTCGGGAATGCCACTCTGCTCATTGTCGGAGACGGGCCCGGTGCACATGAACTGAAGCGGGCGATTCCGGACGCCCGATTTAAACCATGGTTGCCTCGCGAACAACTCGCGAGCCTGTTCAATGTCTGTGATCTTCTCCTTTTCCCGTCACGATTCGATACGTTCGGCAATGTCGTCCTCGAAGCGCTCTCCTGTGGTCTTCCATCCGTCGCGTTCAACACGAAAGGACCGCGGGATATCATCTGGCACGGTGAATGCGGCTATCTCGTTGAAACGCCTCGGGAGATGATCGACACGATTATCCGGCATATACTCGATCCGGAAGCCCGGAAACGATTTCGTGAGGGGGCGATTCAGCGTGCCAGGGATTTTTCGGCCCCATCGATCATGCGGGATCTTCTCGCCACATTTGCGCTGGATTCGCCCTGCCTCAGCTCAGCGCGACCGGCGTATCATCCCGCCGCCGATCAGCATCGACACGACCGTGATCAGGATTGCCACGCTCGACGGACTCTCTGCGGGAACCGGTGAGAGCCCCTCCCATCCCGCCAGCCGCGCCATCAGCCACCACGCGGCCCGTCCTTTCATCACACAATTGAGATTCGCCTGGGCGGGAGATTCACTGTGCGCACAGCCGGTGCAACCCGGATAGCCCGGAATGCTGTCTGGCGTGGTGAGTTGCTCGAGTTCGCTCCCGGGATTCGCTGCAATCCACTCGACGGCCCAGTTGTGCCCGGAGCCATAATTGAGATTATCCGCCATGTTCTGATCCCAGAAGTAAGTCCCGTCCGGATCGTACGCCTCGATGTCTGCAAAATCGAACAGAATCCGGTCATGGTCGATGCAATGCTGACGGATGAGCTGGTTGTTGTAATGGACATGCCCCGTTCCATTCGCCTGCGGATCGTTATACAGGTTCTCGCCCTGACTCTCCGCATGCCCGGTCATGAAGACGAACTGCACATCGGGATACTCGCTGACCAGAATTTCCATGTTGTCGACATAGCGCTGCGGGTTGTGCAGATTGATGCTGCACCAAGACCACATGATGACATTGATGTGCGCATTGGCCGGGTTGTTGAGCAGATTCCGGGTGGCCGTCACCCAGGGCGTCACACCGAACGAATCGATGTAGTCTCCGGTGCTCAGATCCGAGCAGGCACCGGGGATGCCGTAGTCGTCCAGATCGAGACCCGAGGAACCGTTATCGGTCCACATGTAGAACTCATCGAAAGGTGGAAAGGCCTTCAACGCGTTCATTCCCGTGATCAACTGACTGCCGTGGGACGTGTGCTGATAGGCGATATGCAGGTTGGCCTTGGCTGACTCGATCCAGGCATCCGGAATCATGGACAGATCCGTACAGGTGTGGTCGATCAGGGTGATCGCGCCGACGGTTACCGGCTGGAGCAGCACTGTGAGACAGCACGCGTAGAGACACAGACGCATTCGTTCCATACTTTCCTCCCTAAGACGTTCGAGAACCACCACGAACGAAGAATCGATCCGGCCGGAAAACCCGGCGCTCTCAAGACATGCGGACAATGTGCCATCACTATACGGATTGATATCTCCGATCGCAAATCCGATTGAGCCACTTGAGATGTCCGCCAAGTGGTCAGAATAAGGTGGATCAGGGAGCATCCCGATATTTTTCCCCAAAATGCCGATTCCGGGAGCATAATGGGTTCTCGTGGTCGCAGAAAATGGAATGTGTCATGGTCATGAGCGAATCATTCAGGGAAAAGGATTCATGAGCAACGGGGTTATAATGGTCATGCGACTGATTCGTGGTGGGCAATCGAAAGGGGGCCGAGTCGGATTTGATCTGGTTCGAGGGTTCGAGTGGGCGCCTCCGGCCAAAGCGTTTTCGCACGTTTCGCATTCATGGGGGGATTGAAAAGCGAGGTCGAGGTGATGTTTGACACATTGGCAGAGTGGCTCAGGGAGGGATTGCCGGACCCGGGGTGCATCATAACATCCTCAATTTGACCTGCTGGCGGGAGTACCTGCAGAATGGAATGGACGGAGTATCACGACATCAATCGTCTGAACTGGATTGCTCAGGAGACAACCGATGATCGGATCCGGTTTGCCGCGATTGATCCCAGGTGTGGGGAAGCGCTTTATCAGGAGACGACCAGGTGATGACGACTACCGGTCCGAAAATACTCTGGAACAGCCATGATCCTTTGATGAGTGGATCGGGAGAGGAACGTGTTCCGGATCGGTTTGATTTCCCTTTTGATGTGGATGTTGGGCCTCCGAGTTGCCGGGTCTCAGACCGCTGGAACATCGAAGGCACACCGAATCCTCAGGGGACATGGACTCTGTATCCGATACAAACGCCTTCTCCCCAACCGACATCCACAGCTCCTGCATGGTCGCCAACGTTTACACGGATACCAGAGTTGATACCTACGCCGTATCCGTGGATTCATCGGGTCAGTCGGAATCGATTGGGTCTGTTTGAATGGACTGCAGATCGCAACGGCGGATGTTTCAGGAAAATCGTAATCCGCAGGTTAAAAATTCGGAATGGTCAGCCAGCAGAGTTTATCATTTATCCGACTGTCGGGACTCCCGTTCAGATCGTGCTTCCTGTCGACGTGGAAGCCGTTGGCAATCCAGCAGACTGATCATGTGTAAGCGATTATCCGTCTTGCTGGTGTTGATCATGGGGATTGATATTGAAACCTTCGGGATGCCGAGATGGTTCGAGATTGCACCAGAATGCACTCCACCTCCAATGGAGAGCCATAACATGGTCTTTGATGAAAGCAGGGATGTTTGCTTCCTCTTCGGTGGTATACAAAGCGAAGGTTCGCGTTACTATGGCAACTATGAATTCGACGGCACGACATGGAGTGAGTATGGTCCGACCGGTGATTGGCCTAACGGGAGAGCAAACTATGGAATGGCCTATGATCCGGAACGAGAAGTCGTCGTGATTTTCGGTGGGTTTCGAGGTGGATTCGACTATCTGGGGGATACGTGGGAGTGGGATGGAACCCAATGGACTGAGATGAACCCCGCCAACAAACCGACAGATCGAGTGGGCGTTGGAATGCTCTATATGCCGGATCTCTCAATAACTATTTTGTTCGGGGGTTTTGATGAAAGCTTGGTCTGGAAGAACGATACTTGGCAGTGGGATGGAAGCGACTGGACAGAGTTGGACTGTGTAAACTCTCCTGATCCAAGATGTCTTTTTGGGATGACATACGACAACCAACGTCAGGTGATTGTAGTTTTCGGAGGGAATGGAGAAGACGGAGTCAGAAGGAACGATACTTGGGAGTTCGATGGCGAAACTTGGCGTGAAGTAGCAACAGAGCACATTCCCGGCGTGCGCGATCAACACTATTTGACGTATGATCAGAAGCAACAGAAGACCGTTTTGTTTTCCGGATCAGCACCCAGTGAGTTTTGGGATGACACTTGGGAATACGACGGGACTGACTGGATAGAGATTGATGTTCACGCCCAACCAATCGGACGGGCTAACTATGCGATATGCTACGATTCCATCCGCGAACGTATCGTGCTCTTCGGTGGGTATGCCTGGGGTGAACTGAATGACACCTGGGAATACTACGAACCGCCGACTCCGACACCGACCGTGACTCCAACTGCACCACCAACGATGACCCCGACGTCTTCCCCTTCGCCAACTTCTTCCTCAACCCCGCCGTGCCCCCTCGGTGTCACTCTCGCCATGCCCTCGCATCAATTCCAGCCCGGAGACCCGTGCTCTCTGACGGCAACACTCTGTAACCCCTCCGCTGTACCCATCACTCAAACGCCGTTCTTCTGTATTCTGGATATTCTGGGTGACTACTGGTTCTATCCGTCCTGGTCTTCCGATCCGGATGGCGTTGTTTTCGATTCGGTCACTCCCGGTACAACCGCTGTCGACCTGATCGCATCGTTTACCTGGCCGGACCATGCCGGTTCCATTGACCATGCCCGGTTCATCGCGGCGATGACCGATCCAGCCGTCACATCCATTCTCGGTGTGTCCGGCGAATGGGTGTTTTCATGGGGACGATGATGGAGGCTCTGAACCGAAAGGGAACGCCGGCCTCCCGGCTACGCTGGTCTCGACAGGGGCGGCCCGTGTCTGGAATCTCCAGATCTGGTTGCGTCTGGCATATGGGAACGCCGGCACGGAGGCCGGCGCCACCCAGTGTCCAACTGTCTTCTTTATTGGGGCAGCAGGCAGAGACGCCTGCTGCATCCATATTTGCCGGATCACCGACAGTTACGCCAATTCGTGAATGCACTCCCACTCCTTATTCAATGCATCAAAGGGTGAGTGGAATTTGGATCGGAAATAGTGGTCAAGACGAATTACCAAGTTCAAATCCACTCATGATCTCTCCAGAAGGTGATGCGAATAACTCCGATTGGTGGCTTGCAGATTGCTACGGCGTGTTTTTCCGAAGAAAGGTGCTTCGCCGATACAAGATTCGCGAAGGGCAACCTCCCGAACTGATCACCTACCCAGCGGTCGGAACTCCTGTTCAGATCGTGCTGCCTGTCGACGTGGAAGCAGTTGGGAATCCTCAGGATTGATAATGAACAAGTTACTTCTCATCATGCTTCTTTTTCTTCTGATGGTTAATGCTGACGTTTTCGGGATGCCAAGATGGTTTCAACTATCACTGGAGTTTTCACCCCCACCGATGGAAGACCACAACATGGTATACAGTGAATCAGAGGATTGTTGTTTTCTATATGGTGGTATCCAAATCAATAATGATCGAGTCTATGGAATCTTTCTGTTTGATGGTCATGACTGGTCTGAGATCGAACCCTTTGGCGATTGGCCTAGTTTTCGAGCCTACTACGGTATGGCCTATGATCCGGGTCGAGAGATTGTAGTCGTTTTCGGCGGCTTTCAAGGCGGATTCGACTATTTGGGCGACACGTGGGAATGGGATGGAACCCAATGGACTGAAATGAATCCTGTGAACCGACCGACAGATCGTTATGGGGATTGTATGGTCTATATGCCGGAGTTATCGACATCTGTCTTGTTCGGGGGACAGGATGAAAGCTTGGAGTGGAAGAATGATACATGGCTGTGGGATGGAGTTAACTGGACAGAGTTGGAATGTGCAAGTTCTCCTGATCCAAGATGTGGATTTGGTTGCACTTACGACACCCAGAGACATGTGATTGTGGTGTTCGGAGGCAACGGAGAAGGGGGAGTTAGACTCAATGACACTTGGGAGTTTGACGGAGAGAGGTGGATCGAGATCAACACGGAACATAGACCTGGCGTGCGTGATCAGCATTGGATGACCTACGATCAAAAGCGTCAAAAGACGGTATTATTCTCAGGTTCGGCCCCAAGCGAATTTTGGGATGATACTTGGGAGTATGATGGTACGGATTGGACGGAAATTGATGTTCATCCTCAACCTGTCGGAAGAGCCAATACCGCCATGTGCTATGATTCCGGTCGGGAGCGGATCGTGCTCTTCGGCGGGTATGCCTGGGGCGAACTGAACGACACCTGGGAATACTATGAACCCCCGACTCCAACACCGACCGTGACTCCAACCGCACCGCCAACGATGACCCCGACCTCATCCCCTTCCGCTTCACCGACTCCACCCTGTCCTCTCGGTGTCACACTTACCATGCCCTCGCATCTGTTCCAATCCGGAGATCCGTGTTATCTGACGGCAACACTCTGTAACCCCTCCGCTGTACCCATCACTCAAACGCCGTTCTTCTGTATTCTGGATATTCTGGGTGACTACTGGTTCTATCCGTCCTGGTCTTCCGATCCGGATGGCGTTGTTTTCGATTCGGTCACTCCCGGTACAACCGCTGTCGACCTGATCGCATCGTTTACCTGGCCGGACCATGCCGGTTCCATTGACCATGCCCGGTTCATCGCGGCGATGACCGATCCAGCCGTCACATCCATTCTCGGTGTGTCCGGCGAATGGGTCTTCTCTTGGAGTCCACGATGAAAAAACTCAATCCGACAAACCGACTGATCGTCCGACTGTCACATCATGACATACTCATCCAAAATCGATGATGTATACGAAAACTCCATCTGGATGCAGGATACTCGGATCGACACCACCGAACCCCTCAATAGTGAACGGATGCCGGATGTCTGAGACATCGACCGCTATCGATGTAAAAATCGTGATCTCTTGAAAAAACGCGCTTTTTAAGAGCCGACGATCCGAGGTATAAAGAATCTGACAATGGAAAACGGCATGGTGTGATCGTGATGCTGTCGATGCATGGGGCCTCATCGCGGCAACCTGAGAGGATCTGATGCGCAGCCTGGTCACGCGAGCATCACCCTACTTGAAGGGTTCATCTCAAAATGCTCATGAGAGGTGTTTGTTGTGCGTCTTCGCGAGTTCCAATATAATCATGGGGTCGGCGAAGGGGAGGAGCGATTGAGAGGGTTGGAATGACGGAGACACTGTTTCGAGCGAGGTTTCTGCCGCGGGACGTGATTTTCCGGGAAGGTGAGGCCGGAAGCGCGGCCTACGTCATCGAAAGCGGTAAAGTCCAGATCTCGGCGTTGCGCCACGGCCGCGAAGCCGTCCTGGCGAAACTCGGCACGGGCGAACTGCTCGGCGAACTCGGTCTCATCGAAGGCCAGTACCGGACAGCAACCGCCCGCGCCCTCACCGAAACGACGCTCATCGTCATCCACCGGAATCAACTCGGCCAGAAACTCTCCAGATCCGATCCGGTGCTCGATCTCCTCATCAAGGTCATGCTCGAGCGGATCCGCCACACGACACGCCAGATCAACACGCAGGAACCGGCTCTGGAAGGTGCATTCAGCACGCAGATCCTGGACGACGCGGTGATCGGGAAGGTGCGTGAACAGGTGATCTCGTCGCTCCAGTTCACGCAGGATATCGAACAGGCGCTCCGGTGCGGCCAGTTCCAGCTCGTCTATCAACCGATCGTCTCGGCGAAAACCGCTCGGGTGCACGGATTCGAAGCGCTGATCCGGTGGAACCATCCCGAACGCGGCTCGATATCGCCCGGATTGTTCATCGGACTGGCCGAGGAAGTCGGTCTGATCGTGCCGATCGGTCTGTGGGCCCTCGAGGAAGCCTGCACGGCGCTCAGGCGATTCGGTGCGCTGGTTCCCGGTTGCGTTCCATTCATGAGCATCAATCTGTCGGCCCGTCAGATGGCGGAACCGAATATGGTCGAGACCTTCCGGGATGTGATCGAGCGCTTGAAGGTGGAACCTGCCCATATCAAACTCGAAGTCACCGAATCGCTCCTGATGAGTGATCCCGAACGCGCGGCGGTGGTGTTGCACCTCCTCAGAGAACTCGGTGTGCAGCTCGCGATCGACGATTTTGGAACGGGATACTCCAGCCTGAGTTATCTGAACCGGTTCCCATTCGATGTGATCAAGATCGACCAGTCATTCGTCTCGACGATGCTCTCCGACGGCAGCAACCAGAAGATTGTGAAGGCGATGACGATGCTGGCCAGGGAATTGAACAAGAAGAGTGTTGCTGAAGGTGTCGAAAAACGCAGGGAAGCCGAACTCCTGCGAGAATTCGGCTGCGATTACATTCAGGGCTATTTTTTTTCAAAACCACTCAGATTGGAAGACGCCGAGAGTTTTTATCTGAAACATCATCCCTGAGCGCTGCCCGTTGCCGGTATTCCGGCCGGTCGCGATCGCTACTCGCAACCGACCGTGACCGGTGTCATCCCCTCGGCAAACGAGTGTCCGGAGTAATTCTCGAACACCGGATCGAAACTCAGCGCAAAGTAATAATCGGTGCCGATGGCAGGAATCACGAAGAGGGGGTAGCCGCTCAGTATCTGTCCGTCGGCATTGCAGACCATGGCGGTGCATGACGCGGGATCGCCCGAATTCTCGGGTTGATAGTATTCGTACTTGAGATCGGATGGGGAGTTGTCATGATATGAAACATGAGGGTTGTCGTCCGCATCCGGAGCCCGGCGAGCATGGGGTTCTTTCGTCAAAAGAACCAATCTGGTAAGAACGATCCATGAGAATGACGTCTGATCAAATCCGGGAAGAAATCCTTCGGACACTGGATTACATACCGTCGGTATGGAGACATTCTTGCCTTTCGCAAGGCAGGAGAACTCAAGAATGGGCACTTGCAGAACATCAGGAGTCGCTCTGCCGAATCATAGCCGTGAACAGAATTCGCATGGGTGAGAGTTACGTCGCGGGGGATCGGCGATGAGTTTATTTGCCGATAGCGGCCGGTTATCACAGGAAATCGATCTGTTTTACGACACATCGGAAGCGCTCCAGGCATCGTGGGATGCCGAGCCGATCTTGCTTCAACCGGCTTGCTCTGGTAGGAGTGGTATCATGAAAAGATTGTGCGGTGCGGCTCACACGTGTCCTCAAACCGGAACCGGTAAGGGAGATGTTATGAAGCGGAGTGCAGATCGATTCCGAGGCTCTCTGAGGTGTCTGATGCTCTTTCTTTGTTTCACGGAATCACACATGATCCGGATGACGGCATGCCGTGCCGTCGATTCGACGCCTGCCGGTCCAGACATGATTGCAGGATATGTTTACATCCCCCCTGGAACATTCACGATGGGATCTCCTTCGACGGAATCGGACCGTTTCGGTGACGAAACGCCGCACGTGGTCACACTCACCCGGGGCTACCGGATGAAACAGACCGAGGTGACGCAGGCCGAGTGGCTCGCTGTCATGGGCACGAACCCCTCGACATTCAAAGGCCCCTCGAGACCCGTGGAAGAGGTCTCCTGGATACAGTGTCTCGAGTTCTGCAACAAGCTGTCCGTCCGGCACGGATTGACGCCCTGCTACGACGGGGCTGCCTGGAACCGTTCGGCGAACGGATATCGTCTGCCGACCGAAGCGGAATGGGAATATGCCTGCCGGGCCGGCGGTTCAGGCCGTTTCTGCTCAGGCGATTCGGACGACGATCTGTCCCGGCACGGCTGGTATTCCGCCAATTCGAATGATCAGACGCATGATGGGAAGCTCAAAGAGCCGAATGCGTGGGGATTGTACGACATGCACGGCAATGTCTGGGAATGGTGCTGGGATTTCTGGGGCGACTATCCTTCCGAAAGCGTCACGGATCCCGGTGGTCCCCAGTACGGCTCGGTTCGCGTCAACCGAGGCGGAGGCTGGCCGGATGCCGCGCGTCTCTGCCGGTCCGCGGATCGCGACAGTGCCTCTCCCCACTACCACAGCGGGAATCTCGGGTTCCGTATCGTCCGCAACGCCGACTGATCGGAAGCGGATCCACCCAGCCCGTTTCCCGAAGCCGTAGCGTATCTATTCGGTCCAGCCGAATGTCCAAATGTCCATCGAGCCGAAGAGTTCCGTGATCGATGGATCCGTCAGAGCCGCGATAAAACGGATCCCCTCCGCGGTTCCGGCTCCGGACGGCCACACAAATTCCGGCAGAACCGTCACGACCGTCTCCCCCTCATCGAAGGATGGATTCATCTCGAGATAACTGTCGAACTCTCCGAATGACGGTGCAAAGAAATAGCTGCCGAAAACATCCAGAACCACGAAGAGCGGATAGCCGTCAAGCCGCTCACCGGAGGCATTGCAGACGGTGGCCCGGCATGCGCAAATCTCTCCCGGACGAAAGAGATTCGACGGCATCCCGAGTGTGACTCCGGTGGCCGCACAAGCGGTCGGAATCGCGGTCGGTTCCTGCGTGGATGTCGGGGGCGGTGTATCCTCAGGAGTCCAAGTCGGAACCCCTGTCCCGGTCGCAGTCGCCGTCGGCGTCGCCGTCGTAGTCGGCGTCGTTGTCGTTGTCGGTGTCGTTGTCGCAGTCGTTGTCGCAGTCGTTGTCGCAGTCGACGTAGCGGTCGGCATCGCGGTCGATGTTCGTGTGGGCGTCGGTGTTGCTATCGTAGTCGGCGTCGCAGTCGGTGTCGCCGTGGCCGGTTCCTGCGTCGGTGTCGCCGTTGCCGTCACGAAAGGGGTGTCCGTTGGCGGAACGGGTGTCTGTGTCTCGGTCGCTGACGGAGTTGCCGTTTGCGTCGGAGACGGAGTCCGGGTCGGTGTCCCAGTCGGCGCCGTGAAGGGAATCTCGAAAAAGGTCAGGATCTTCTGCATCAGTTCGTTCCGCGTCCCCGTTCCCTGCTCGATCAGACCTCCGAACTTCGTGCTGCTTCCCATCGTCTTGTATGTTCTGCCGTCATATCCCACGCATGTGTAGTAGCTGTTGTTCGCGTCGATAAAGAGATTGACGGCTCCGGTGCCGGCGGTGATCTGATCGATGTAGTTATTGTATGTCGAGCCGGTCTGGTAGCCGAACACCATGCCTTCCGTGAACGTTCCGGATCGTCCGTTGAGCGGCCCTGCGTTGTTCGTGCCGTCCGAAACGCCGGTAATGTGAAAATACGGATGCACGGCAGTCGGGTTGTCGTAGGCCCACGTTTCACCGCCTTCCATGTACAGCCTGCCGCCTGAATCGAGAAAATTTTTCAGTGCTGTGCCTTCGTCCGCGCCGAGCACATGTGCGCCGCCGCCATACACACCCAGGCAGACGAACAGACTCCGGTAATTCAGCAGGGTGAGGGGCATTGTGGTCGAGTAGGTGGGACTTCCGACAAGCGGTGTGAGGGTGTCCCTGAGCACCGTTCCGGAGTTGTGTGTCGAGTCCAGATCGATGACGGCTGCGGCGAAAGGTTCAATGATTTCGATCTGATGGTACGAGGAGGACGGGTGGTACGAGGTGTTATGCGCCAGAGACGAATCGACGGCGATGATGCGATAATCGATACCGTCTCCCTGCGAGACCTGCCCTTCGAATGTGGCGGAGTATACGGAATCGACGCCCGTCATCGGGATCGTCTGAAAGGCGCCTTCGTTGATCCGGTATTCCAGCGTAACGGACTGAATCCCGATATTGTCCGTGACCGTTGCGGTCACCTCCGGGGGCCATGCCGGTTCGGCGACCTCGGAGAATGGTGTGTGCGTAATCGTTGGCGCTGTCGTATCGACGATAATGTTGAAACTGTAGAGACTTGTCGGGGCATTGAACGGATCGAGTCGATTGCAGCCGGCCTGGTTTTGAACATCGAAATAGTAACTGATGGTTGTGCCTTCGGATTGCGGAGGGATTTCCGCCGAATAGAGCTGCCAGCGGGACGGCGACATGACGATGGACTGGAAGGAGCCGGTTCCTGCCCGCCAGTAGAGGACGGGATATCCGGTGATAAATGGTGAATTGACGATGAACGGGATCTCGATCGGGATCGGGTTGACGGTGTCTTCGGTGTCCATGCGAGGACTGTACTGATCCGCTCCGATATCGGGCAGTTCGGCTGTAACCGTCTGAAGGATGGCGGATTCCGTATATCCGTAGTTCGTGTATCGGACGACCCGATTGCAGTCCAGAACGGCATTGTGAGGGACGTAGCCCATCGAAAATGGATTGAAAGCCACACGGGATGGGTCAGCCAGCACCGGATGCGTGATCCCGTGTGCCGCAACCCAGGCGGCGGCTTTCGTCTGGTTCATTCCGGCGCCGATGCCGAGAACGATCACGCCCTGATCGCGATAGTCTTCCCACAGTTCCTGGAGTTGCGGAGCCTCCGCAATGCAGGATCCTCAGGTGTCCTGCCAGAAATTGATGATCACGACGGATCCGGCAAAATCCGTCAGGGAAACCGCTCTTCCGAGATGATCGTTGAGCGTCCAGTTGGTGACGGTATCCCCGACCCGGTAGGCGGCGTGCGCGACTCCGGAAGAAAGACAAAACACGACGATCAGATTCCACAATCCGTGACGATAGCGCTTCATGTGTCCTCATGGTTTCCGGTTTATCCGGCGGCTTGAACGGTTGTCTCACTCGCGCAGCGAACCCCTCCGATGCGCCGGGATGAACGATAACAGGCTTTTATCGCAGCGGCAACCTCAACAACCATACCTGCAATTTGCCGTCCAGGTGCCAAAGCCCCCGCATTCACCCGTCGACCAGGACGTATAACTACTCCAGGTGCCGGCTGCGTCATTGCCTCCAACCGTGCACGCGATTTCATGAAGTATATAGTAATGCGGACTGCCTCCCTCCCGGTATATATACCGAAAGCGACCATCCGAGTCTGCCTGGGTCGCGAAACTAGTACTGAAGAATTTATCTTCGGGTGTATAGCCGGAGCCGATACAATGCCAGAACCGATTGATTCTTCCCGAAACGAACCCATCCGGATAGAGGATATACTCGATGTCTCCGATCGCCTCACCGGTGTCGCTCCGGTAGCTCGTTCCGTAGAATTCCCGATTTTCCGGAACGGGTGTCGGCGTTTCGGTCGGCTCAGGTGATGGGGTCTCTGTCGGAACAGCGGTCGATGTTTGTGTCGGGTTCGGGGTCGGAGTCGGATCGGGTGCGGTCGGCCCGTCGTCGTCGCACGCGGAAAGAAGAAGCACCGAGATAAAAACGAACAGGCAGAAAAAACCGGATCTGAAAGCTAGATGCATACACCACCTCCTGGAAAACCATCAATTTCAATTCTAATATATCAGGAAGATTTTATATATCAATCATCAATCTGCTTGATTGCTCAATCAACATGTAGTCGATTGATCCGTTTTCCGGAAGGATCCGGCTTCCGGAGTCAGAGTCAACTTGGTTTGATGGATCCAGGCCGCGGCCGATTCGAACTCCGAAAAGACAGCGTATAATCCGGTCGTTTCACCGGAGGATGTCTGATAGAGTCGTACCAGAGCGGCATCTTCCGCCGATCCGATCACAATGGCGACGGGACTGCTGCCGATCAGCGGCATGTACGTGTTCCTCTGTCGGGTCAGATCGAGAATCTCAGTGGATGAAATTCGTGAGAAGGATATGGCTCGAAAATCGCAAACGATCGGTGTGCCTGATTTCCAGTTACGGTGTCGAGCGACCGAGCGAGCCATTCTGGAAAGAGATTCGGGAGTGGCATTTCCGGATGCCGTGATGACGACAAAGACATGGTCCGGCCCGAACGTGATGTCCCAGATCAGATCCGAGGTATTCATTCCCCTGTCTCCGGAGATAGCGCATATCATGCTGCACGTGTGACTTGTATTCGACGCTGCCCCTGAGGAAATAATACCTCAACCCGATTTTGATTCAAGTCAAATGAATCCAGACCCTGCGGTTCCTCTCCGGATCGATACACGTCGTGCCAGATAGTAAACACCTGACAGCATCCACAACAATCCCCACTCCGGTGCGACATCATGCAGATCGGCTCCCATCCGGCTCATCCGGATGAATCCTGAAATCCCGGAGGTGCTCGGGATGAGCATTGAGGGCATTCGGATCCAGGCGGGAATGGAATGGAGCGGCCAGGCGAACCCCGATGCGAACAATATCGGCATGGATGTGCACAACACGAGTTGCATGGCTGTTTCGCGCCGTCGAATCCAGTGGCTCAGTAAACAGGCAAGCTGATACACGCTCAGAAGATACGGTAGGAAAAACACCCAGATAGGCAGAAAATGCGTTTCAACCGGGATCCCGTTCAATCGAAATATCACCAGGCAATAGATCGCGGCATGGACGCTGTACAGGAACATATAAGAAACGAATCTGCCAGCACTCGACAGTGCATATTCGCCGGATTCGAGTATGCCCGGCCGCGACCGCCGGCAAACAACGGCCATTTCGCCTCGATCGAACCCCGGTTGAACGACGCGTTCTGCACATCCATCTCGAACGAGGGAACGGCCGACTCCGGGATCTGGGGATGAAGCGCGAGGATCACGGAGCGGATCGGATTCAGGTCGATCGAAATAGCATCATTCATGCGGATATGCTGCGCATTCAGTGTTAAGAAGGGGTAATGCAACGATCGTGTCGCGTCTGCATCCTCGAGTGCCTGGAGAACGCCTTCACGTGCTGCCGCGAACGTCCCGTTGTTCTGAAGCATCCGGGAACGCGCGAGTTCGAACGAGAGCGTCTCGGCGGAAACCCGCAGCGACACACGCAGAACAATCAGCGTGCAGATGAGGCGTTTCATGCGGGCCTCGCGGGGTTCATCGCCAGACCATCGAACATCAGGTTGATCAGATTGGCGAGTGATTCGTCCTGATTAATCCCGGTGCCAGGAATGAAGGTGATGGCTACATGCTGGAGAGCACCTTGGATGGCGGATGCTGCGAGATCGACGTGAACCGGTCTGATTTCACGACGCTCGATTCCGACTTTCAGAATGTCGGCGATCAGGTCGGATTCGCGCTTCAGGTAGAGTCGTCGCCGCATCACGAAGAACCCCTGGAGTTCGTCGGCGATCTCCTCCCGGACGCGATACAGACGCGCCAGGTTCAGGAGTTGGCCGATTTTGGTCTGGGCCAGGCGGATCAGCTTCAATCGCGTGGATGGTTCGGTATCGGTGGCGTGGTTCAGCGCGTCGATGATTCTGGTTTCCTCGCGCTCGAAAACCGCGTGAATCAGTTGGCTTTTACCTTTGGGAAAGTGGTGGTAGAAAGCGCTTTTGACGACACCGAGCTGATCGGCGAGAGCGGACAGGGAGAAACGGCGGATGCCGGAGTGGATGATGTGGGGGAGTGCGGCATCGAGAATATGGTTTTTGGACAAGGTGGTCATGAGCGTCTCCTTGCGGACCGGTTGAGTTCAAGGCGTGCATTTTTGAACGTTTGAACGTTTCGTTAAATTATTTGGTTCCGGATGAATGACTTGTCAAGGGGAATATGCGATGCGAGCGCGATGCGAGGATTGCTCCGCCCCGGACATCGCTCTGCTCTTGGTTTTTTCATTCCAGGCTGATAATCTTGTGTCGCTGAGCCGCAGGTTCAATGTCTTCAGCATCTCAGGAGTCGATATGAAATTGCACATCGTTCTGATCATTCTTTTCGTGATGACATGCCCGGCCTGGTGCGCCGTGAGGCATGTACCGGGCGCTTATCCGACCATTCAGTCCGCGATCGACGCGGCGGACAACGGAGACACCATCCTCGTGGCGGACGGTACGTATTCCGGTGACGGTAACCGGAACATCGAACTGAGAGGGAAGATCCTCACGGTGTTGTCTCAGAATGGACCGGATCAGTGTCTGATCGATTTTACGGATTCAGGCAGTAGCGATGAAAAAGGGTTTTACTGTCATCAGAATGAGACGAATCTCACGACGATACAAGGTTTTACCTTTACAAACTCATCAATATCCGCGGGTTATTGCATTTATTGTTTCGAGGCATCGCCGATGATTATTGATTGTGTCGGTGTGGGTTGCCCCGGAGGTGGAGTTCTCATGGTTCGCAGCAATACTCAGGTGATTGATAGCACGTTTACGGACAATGATTTCAATTATGGCAGCGCTCTGTCCTTCCGTTATTCCGATGTGGAAATCGTGAATTGCCACATCAGCCGGAACTCGGCCTATATGAGTTGCAGCGGCATCAGTATCCTGGAGGGAACTGTAACCATATCGGATTCCGAGATAATCGGGAATACGGCGAGTGATGAATCAGGGGGCGGAGTAGACAGTTCAGGTTGCATTATAACGTTATCCAGATGCACGATTCAGGGGAACAGCTCGAGTAGTTCGGGAGGCGGAGTATATTGTCAGGGTGGCAATTTGACCATATCCGGATGCACCATTCAAGGAAACCGGGCGTCTGAGGGCGGAGGCGGAGTCTTCCATGCATCCAACATGATCATGACGAACTGCCTGATCGAGGATAACCATGCCCAGTTCGGGGGTGGCGTGTTTTGTGACTATAATTTTGCTGATTCGGTTTACGGTGGTAGTGCCGACACGGGGAACACCTTCAGAAACAATGTCGCTGCCATGGGTGCGGATCTGTGTGCACCCCGGGTCACCAGTCCGCTGAACGCCGGATATAACGCTTTTGGCGGATACCATCCGTCAGATTACTATGTTTCTCCAGCGGAAGCATTCGATCTGACCGGTTGCACATCGGAAATGAATCCGATTCTCGTGGACGTGTATGTGTCGCCGGACGGCAGTGACAGCGATGACGGTCTGACACCTTCAACACCGTTCAAGACCATCCGGAAGGCACTGTCTTCCGTGTATGGAACCGAGGAGGAACCGATTGCCGTTCATCTGCTGCCAGGCACTTATTCATCAACACAGAATGGGGAAGTATTTCCACTTGCTTTGGTGAATCATGTGAGTATTCATGGCGAAGATGCTATGACGGTGCTTCTCGATGCCGAGCAGAACAGTCGAGTAATATTCGGATATAAAGATACCACTACATTATCAGATATCACAGTTACGGGCGGTAAAACAGAAGAGCGCCAAAGTGACCCTTTCCATAATGACGGTGGTGGGATTTATGCAGAAGAGTCATCTATTTGCATGGACAGGTGCATTGTGGCATTGAATTCAGCGGGAGATGATCATTCAGATCATCGGGGAGGCGGATTGGCCATGATTGATACTTTTCTGGAGATGATGGATTGCATCATCTACGGGAATTACGCAGGCGGTGATGGTGGTGGAATGCATTTTGCCTTGTCGGGTCGGAGTGAGGTCGTTATGACACTGACCGACACCCGGATCATCGAAAATGTAACCGATAACTCCGGAGGGGGACTGTATTTCAATTATTTCGGGAGCGGTGCACCGTATCAGGGTTCGCCCGAATTGACCGGCTGCACAATTTCCGGAAATACAGCATACTGGGGTGGTGGCGGGTTGTTAGCAACTGTTTTTCATGACATCCACGACCCAATACGAATTTCAAGGTGCCAGTTCTCGAATAATGAATCCCGCTCCTCTGGAAGTGCCGCATCGCTATCCATGGACTGTTCCGTCACGGAAACACGATTTTGCGGAAACCGGACATCAATGAGCGGAAGCGTACTCGCCTTCGTGTCCCGTTCACGTTGTGAACTCATCAATTGCCTCCTAAACGATAACGCTTCTCCATCTGCGACAATACAGGGTAACATCGATCCATACTTCAGCGGTTCCAGCAACCAATGCGACTTCTTCAATACGACTATTGTGGACAATGCCGTGACTGAACCCGATGCGGGGTCAGTCAGCCTGGTGATGGAGACCGGCAGCGATGTGGCCATGACGAACTGTATTCTCTGGAACAATGTCGCTTCGGAAATCAAACTCGATGCGGATGAAGGCGGCGACTTGGCTGTCACGTATTCATGTGTCAGGGGAGGGTTCCCCGGCGCGGGTAATCTCAGTTTGGATCCCGGGTTCACTGGTGGAGGGGATTACCACCTCACACCGGATTCACCGTGTGTGGACACCGGCACTGACACAGGGTTTCCAGAGACGGACATGGATGGCATCGCCCGTCCGTCCGGTGGGATATCAGATGTTGGCGCTTACGAGTTTCCCGGGTGGCCCGATGCCCTCCGGATCTATGTCGATATGCCGGGGCACGAAATCCTCTCCTGGGATCCGTTCTGGTGTGCCCTGGATATCTGGAATCCCTATGCGCAAACCTTGGAAGGGTTCCCCTTGTTCGTTCTTCTGGCGATACATGATCAGTACTTTTTCGCACCTACATTTAATGACTTCGACTTCTATCTTCCCGTCGTTTCGGAAGGGCTGACAAAGCTGGAGGTGATTCCGGAAATGTACTGGCCTTCGGGCATCGGATCCGTGGATGGGGTTCTCTGGATCGCCGCGATCACGGATCCCGGGGTCACCACCATTCTGAGCAATGTCACGGTCTATTCCTTCGGATGGCACGACTGAACATCCGCCTTACACAGGGAGACTCCATGCGAATCATCACTCTGCTGACATTCACGGTGCTCGCCATGCTGCCAGTTTCGGTTTTTGCCGCGGTTCTGCACGTTCCCGGCGAATATGATTCCATTCAATCCGCCATCGATGCCGCCTCCGAAGGAGATACGGTTCTGGTGGCCGACGGCACCTACACGGGCATCGGCAACCGGGACATCGATCTGTCTGGCAAGGCCATCACGGTCATGTCGGAAAACGGTCCGGATACCTGTATCATCGACTGCGGGGATGGGTATTATCAGCACCGGGGATTCAGTTGCCACACCGGTGAGACTCATGCAACCGTGATCACGGGATTCACCGTCATCAACGCCAAGTCGGAGTTCGGTGCCGGGATGTTGTGTGACGGATCATCGCCGGCGATGTCAAACTGCACCTTCCGGGCGTGTACTGGCACTGAGAATTCGTATGTGAAGGGTGGTGCTCTGTTCTTCAAAGAGTCGGGATCGATCGTGACGAACTGTACCATCATGGAAAACACCATGGATTCAGGTTTCGGCGGCGGCATTTTTGTCATACAGTCATCGCTGATCTTCTCCAATTGCACGATTACCGGAAATACCGCCAAATACTCCGGCGGTGTCGCATGCCTCGATTCAAATATATCCATGATGGGTTGTACCTTCACGAACAATACCGCTGCATTTACCGCCGGCGGGATTTCCGCTGAGGAGTCCACGGTCGTGATCACGGATTGCGAAATCAGTGGTAATGCGGTCAGTAAGAGCGTGTATTCTTCGGCGGATGGAAACGGCGGCGGTATCTCCATCACCAATTCCATGGCGGAGATCCGCGATTGCGTTGTCAGAGGGAACACAGCCCCGAACTTCGGTGGCGGCATTTATCTGGACAGTCCGGATGAGATCACCATCTCAGAATGTACTATTCAGAATAACGAAGCGCTGTACGGTGGCGGGATCTACTGTGGTTTCGACACACTGCCTGTGATCGGCGGATCAGCGGGGTCATCCAACACGTTTATCAGCAATTTCGCTCCGATCGGTTCCGAAGTATATGCCAGGGGTGATGGAGGTATCATTGATGGCACATACAATGCTTTCGACGGGTATCATTTGTCCGATGTCTGTGTGTCGCCTCAGTCGCGGTTCAATTTGTCCGGTTGTGCGTCCATTATTCCTGTTGAGCAGGACATGTATGTTTCGCCGCAAGGTGACGACAGCAATGACGGGCTCTCAACGCTGACTCCGTTTCGGACCATATACCGAGCCATGCGAGTCGCATCGGCGACCGACATGAATCCGCTTACGGTGCATTTATTACAGGGGGTGTATAGTCGTTCTGAAACCGGAGAACGGTTTCCGCTTCCCCTGGCGGATTTCGTGAGTGTCGCGGGTGACGGGCCCGGTTCTGTCACCTTGGATGCCGAAGGGGAGTACGGCGTATTTTGCGGATCCGGTGACAGTCAAGTGGGACTATCCGGCATCACAGCGATCGGCGGCAGAAGCAGTGGCCTGAATCTCACGGAATCCTCGGTCGTCGTAAACAACTGCCATCTCCGGGAAAACAGTTGCGGTGCGCATGATTTCGGAGAGGGTGGCGGTGGAATTTACTCGTTCGGGTCGGATCTCACTGTGCAGTTCAGCCTCATCGAACAGAACGAATCCTCTGGATCCGGGGGTGGTATATCGTTCACAGGATCGGATAGCCTTCTGGACATCCGCCAGAGCCTCATCCGGGACAACACAACTCACGAATCCGGCGGCGGCGTATCCTGTGGCGGCTCCAGCGGAGAATCGGTATCGATTTCCGAGTGTGCCATTCTGAACAACCATGCCGTTTACGGCGGCGGCGTATCGTTTGATGACTGGTTTTCGCAGGAAACGAGCTTGTTGATCGACCGATGTACCGTCAACGGTAACACGGCCTCCAATTCAGGAGGCGGGCTTTCACTTGCCGGGAATTGGATCGTCTCGGGTTGTGTCATTTCGGAAAACTCAGGCGGAGGAATCTACTCGGATGGGTCCGATGCATCGATACTACAGAATTGCCTCATTGCGGACAACATCGGCAACGGCGTCAGTTTGATGCCGTACGAGTTCGATCAACTGGACTGCCTGGTCAACAACTGCAGCATGATCCGGAACTCGGCGATCGGACTGTTTGTTCGTCTCTATTACAGCAGGAATGCCGCGCGGATAGCAAACAGCATCATCTGGGCAAACGGCGGGAACTCCATCGACGTGATCAACAGGGAAAACGGCAGTTTCGATGTGACTCATTGTTGTGTGTTTGGCGGATATTCCGGAGACGGGAACTTCAGTTCCGATCCCAGGTTCATGGCGAATCGGGATTTTCATCTCAGAGGCGGATCTCCGTGCGTGGATGCCGGAACATCCGAGTATCCGGCCGAGACGGATCTGGACGGAAACACCCGCAATCAGGGCGGAGGAGTGGATATCGGCGCATATGAATTCGCCGGATGGCCCGAGGTCCCTCGGACGTATCTGACAATGAGCACTCGATATCCCGGGCCCGGGGACATCGTCTCCTGCATAGTGAACGTATGGAATCCAGGCATCGGAGCACTGGACGGGTATCCGTTGTTCGTGATTCTGGATCTGATGGGTGAGCTGTATTTTGCTCCCGGATTCAGTGATTATGATCGTTTCGATGAGACGTATCCCGAAGGAATGAGTTCAGTGACGGTACTTCCGGAGTTCCTCTGGCCGGATGGTGTCGGTAGCTGCTGGGGTGCCGTCTGGTATGCCGCACTGACGAATCCCGAGATCACGAAACTGCATGGCAACTGGGACACGATGATGTTCGGCTGGCATGACTGATCGTGGCGTACGGAGAGTCCCGGCGATTGACATGTAATCGATAACCTTATATAAGTAAAGCGATTGGTGTGCAGATGGATTCACAAGCGAAGGAGGGGCTATGAACGGATATCCGAATTCGAGGATGAGTGTCATTCTGTGCTGCCTCTGTATCGGGTGCCTCAATACACACGCAGGAATCCTGACTGTGGACATCGCAGATCCTTCGTGTGTTGCGATTTCCGGCCAACCCGATCCATATGCCGTCGTCTACTGCAACATCGAATCGGCGGTAACCGATTCCGTGTCAGGAGACGTCATTCAGGTGTACGCCGGAACGTATACACCGACGGGCGGCCGCATCATCCTCAATAAGTCGATTACCCTGCAGGCCCACCCCAGCCTCGGTGTGTCCGGTCCGCATCCTCAAGTGCGTCCCAAAATCATGGCGACGTACACCAGTTATACGAATTGCGCGATTCAGATCGCAGCGAATGATTGTGTGGTGGACGGATTCGAAATCGAGGGTGTGTACGGAGGCGGGCATTACATCCTGGGAGATTATGGCGCTGCCATGAATGGCTGGACCGTTCGAAACTGCGATATTCATCATGCCCGGAACTGCATCCGCCCGGTTGGTAACTCCATCACGATCGAATTCAACGATCTGCATGAAACCGAATCGGATCTGATCAATGCCGAGTATGGAGCATGTTACGGTTTATCCGTGACGCACAACTGGCTGCACTCGCATCACACGAATTCCGGCGCCAAACCGGCCGGAATTACCTACAATTGCAGTTCGACCACGCCCGGAGCCTGGGCGGACGTGAATTTTTCCTATAATTACTGCTGGGCAAGTCGCACCTTTGTGGACTTTCAGAACAACGGAGGGTTGTCGCCGGCCAACACCGTTACGATCAGTCACAACACAGTCGATTGGTGGATCGGAGCGTTGCCCGACCCGGTCCAGGCATCCGATCTGGCCCAACAGATGTCTCTCGCTTGGTGGACCGGATCGGGGAACTGGAATGGTCCGAATTTCAACATTCGGGACAATCTCATGACTCGACAGAAATGGTACATGGTCGTGGATACGGATCAGCTGCTGCAAGGTCCGATCACTCTCACCAACTGCCTGTTCTGGCAGTGGTATCTGGTCGATGCATACTATCCATCGTCTGCGTCCGATCACGAGTATCCGGGACCTCGCGGGGCGGTGGGATGGGACGAGATGGGTGCGGGGAACGAGTTCGTCATGACAGGATGCATCACCGCGGATCCGGTCTATGCATCGACGGGTGTGAACCCGGACGAATATTACGCGCTGGCCGGGCCGGATTCGCCAGCGTATCAGGCTGCGACGGATGGCACGAACATTGGTGCATGGCAGGGCATCTTCGCTCCGACAGAAACACCCACCGAGATCCCCAGCGACACTCCGACGATCACTCCGACTGACACAGAGACTCCGACTCCGACGGAAACACCGACTCCGACGGATACCCCCACGGTCACTCCGACGGACACGCCCACTCCGACTCCCACGAGCGGAACGCCGACAGCCACTCCGACTGCTCTTCCGGTGCCCGCGACCGATTCGGGGGGAGTTGCTGTCCTGCTGTTGGCACTGACTGCATGGATAGGTCTGGCATCGCGAAAGCGGTGAACGAAAGGCCCGGCAGTTGCATGGTTGATCGACGGATAACCAGGTAGGTGGCATTACCCGATTGTCGAAAACTGAACGAGATGCAGTCAAATTTGCCCACTATTTCGGAGGTTTCCGGCCTGAACATTGCACTCCGGAACCAGACATTATCGCCCTGCCCTGCACCTTCCGGACAGACAAAGTCGAGGATGAAAAAATCGTTCATTTGCTGGTCGAGGAGCGTGATTGATTGACAGCATGGTGTCCGGGTCCAATCGGGATAGAACCAATAACATCCCTCAAGATCCAGAATGACGTAGAGATCGAGATTTTCGCCGGTTGGTCCTGAACACAACGAGCGGAGAGTGAAGGGATCCCCGGCGTGAAACTCCGAGTTGTTCAAAAGCAGGTCAACACCGGGGTTTGTCGGTGTGGGTGCGGGTGGATTTGAAGGATAGTGATAGCCCATATCGACGATTCCGTCATCGGGCAACGCGTCGTGTTCGTGGTCAGTTGACTCATGCACAAGGGTTCGGCCTGCCACGGATCACATGTGGCATCGGCGGTATCGTTACCGGCATTGATACAGGGACTGTCCTCGATCTGACCTCCGGCGAGACTGCTCAGATATAGCCCATCGAGTGGTCCGGTGACGAATTTCGGATCCAGGCAGATGTTTTCCTTCTCCCGGCCATCCGGTTCGCTCGCTTCAATTGCTCCGTCAGAACCTCATCCAGTCCCGAACGGGTGTCGATCATGGTGTTCCGCCGGGCAAGCGTTGCGAAAACAGCCAGATATACAGTCAGTGTAACCGGAGAAATGAGGGTATGAATCCTGGTCAGCAGAATTCGATGTTGTCGGAACAGATGAGCAGCTTTCTGCCGGAAATTACTGAGTCCATGCGAAGGACCAGGAGTCCATATCTCCGACCAGCGCAGTCACGGCAGGATTCGTCAGTGCTCCGTAAAACATGCATCCACTGAATGAGCCCGCGCCATCGGGCCATGTAAAATCCGGCAATACAATCACGTCGGTCTGCCCCCGCGGGAAACTGCCATGGAATTCCAGATAGTTATCATAGGCCGTAAACGAAGGCGCAAAATAAAATGTCCCGGCGACATCCAGGATGACAAAGAGCGGGCATTCTGCCAACGGCGCCGCTCCTGCATTGCAGACGGTCGCCCGGCAACCGCATGTCTGGCCGGGAGCGAACGTATGAGCTGGCATCCACATGGTCACACCTGTTTCCGAACACGAGGCTTCGGAGGCTTTGCTGATCGTCAGGCTTAGGCCGAACTGACCATTCGTTTCCGCACTCCCGGCAACTCCATCCGTATCCTGTGTCCAGAACCGTTCACCGGCTCCCGTCAATCCGGAGGCGGATCCAAATACGGTATGAACGGCTCCGGCTGTGTTGACCTCAGAAGGTGTGACGATATCCTCTCCTGGGGCACCGATCGCCAGATCGTCGAACTCGTCGCCATTTAAATCTCCGCATGCCAGTGTTTCTGCAAAAAAATCAAACGCCTCCGCCGTATCGGATATCACTCCATCACCCTGATAGTGAGTTTCGGATCCGATCAGAACCAGACCCGTTCCAGAACCATAGTACAAGACGAATAGGCCGCTGCTAAACAGACCGCTGATTTGGGCACCGGGTGCGCCGACTGCAAGATCATCATATCCGTCGCCATTGACATCTCCAGCAGCCAGGCTTTTAGAGAAGTAGTCGCTGTTTCCGGGAGTTGAGCGTGTAAAGATAGTGTTTCCGTCCGGGACGATGCCGCTTTCTGATCCATACATGACCAGAACGCATCCGGTGTAGGGAATAGAGGAGGATCCCTCGGTTGACTCAAACGGAGCACCGGCGGCAATGTCGGCAAAGCCGTCCCCGTTGAAATCCGCTAATGCCAGCGAGTAACCCAAGCGATCATCTTGTTCCACCTCTCCCTCGTATTCGCTCTCATATCCCTGCCAGAAGATCTGGTTCCCAATTCCCATCAGTCCGCCGGCGGAGCCATAAATCACATGAATACAGCCTGCATGGGTGACCGATCCGATTGCTTCCCCTGAGGCTCCGACAACCAGGTCATCGAATCCGTCGCCGTTGACATCCCCGGCTGCGACATCATTGCCGAAGTTGTCTTCCGCTTCCGATGCACCCTGAATTTCATCGGTTTCCTGAGACCATTCGGAGACATCCTCCGGATCGAGCCCTTGAGCGGAACCATTGATCACATAGACCATCCCGGCGCCACCGTAGATTCCGACATTTTGATCGGGATTCCCGACGACGAGATCATCGAACCCATCTGCGTTGAAATCCCCCGCCGCCAGATTCGCAGCGAACAGATCATCCGTCTGCGACACTGTAGAAACATCCAGGTCGTTCAATGTCAGGAACTGGTCGGGGATGGTTGTAGCGGACAATCCCTGCGAGCTTCCATAGATAATCGCCACAGCTCCGGCATCTTGTTCACCGCCGACATCCTCCCACTTGATGCCGACAGCAAGATCTGCAAACCCATCGCCATTGAAATCACCGGATGCCATATCGTTACCGAACCGGTCTTCCGGTTCACACTCATCGTTCATATCCGTGCTGTCCTGTGAAAAATTCTGGTTGTTTTCCACTCCGAGACCCGATGCGGTGCTATAGAGGATGTTCACGATTCCGGTATTATTGAATCCTGCAAAATTGATATACGGTGCTCCGATCGCCAGATCCGCATATCTGTTGCCGTCAAAGGCAGAAGCACGGCATACTACGATCAGAAAAACAACCGCGATCATCAGCTGACATGTTCTTGTTTCCAATAGACGAAAATGACTCATTTGTTCCTCCCACCAAGATTCCACATCGGTTACCGATGCTTCCCTGGACTTTCATGCGACCTGGCACATTAGACAGATGATACAATAATGTTAGGCAAGATGCGATTGAGAAGGCGACCGCGATGAGAGTCATTCTGGGATCGGCAGGACGGATTGGAGCCGGTATTTTTGCGATCTGGAAAATTACCGATCCCAACTTCGCTTCGGAATTCCCGAATCCCAAAGCATTTGATGTATCGAGACTCAACAGAGATCGGTCCGGGAAAGATTGTATCGGTGAACACCAGTCCGCTAGAGTTGTATGGTTACGGAGCGGGTCGATTGGAACATCCGAACGCGGACATCACGGTATCGGACACCAAGCCTGAAGAAACCGGAGCAGACACACTGGCGACTTCGGTGATGCTTCTGATTCATTCGCTGACCGGACTGGCGGGGAAGATCGTGCCATGAAGCGGTTCTTCAGACTGTCACCAATGTCCTCCATGGTCGATTCGAGTTCGAGCAGGCACATTCTGATTCGCGCGAATCTGCTGGGTATGATAGGATTATCGATGATGATCGGAGTGAACCAGAACAGCCAGAAAAGGGTTGGTAAAGTTTGACGCGTTCGATACGGAGTCTGCCGGATAACCGAGCGAACGGATGAAGAGAGGATCCCATGAAACTGTTCAGAACGGTCTCGATCGGCTTCGTCTTGCTCAGTGCGATGATTCTTCCGAACCGATTGTATGCCACGACGATTCGGGTTCCCGGGGATCAGCCCACGATCCGGGCAGCCGTAACGATTGCGGTGAACGGCGACACGATTCTGCTCGCGGACGGCGTCTACTCGGGTGAAGGGAATCGTGATATCGCGATCAACGGTAAATCAATCGTGATCCAATCCGAAAATGGACCCAATCTCTGTAGCATTGACATCGATGGAATGCATGCAGTTCCGCGTCGTGCATTTATACTCAGCAATGGAGAATCGCGAGACACCGAGATCAGAGGGATTATGTTTCGAGGTGGTTGCAGCGACGATGGTGGAGCAATTCTATGTGACGGCAGTTCACCCACCATCGTGGATTGCATATTTTTGGAGAATGAAGGTTGGGGGGACAATCCATGGGGAGGGGCGATCAGTTGTTGGGGGGGCTCGCCACTCATCGAGGATTGCGGATTTTTCAGTAATTTTGTCTGGGGTCGAACCTGTTTCGGCGGGGCTATCTCTCTGGAATCCAATTCGAATGCAGTTATCCGGAACTGCATCTTTCAGAACAATTGGACAGAGAATTTTGGAGGCGCAATCTACAGTGATGAATCATCCGCCACAATTTTGAATAGCATATTCGAAGGCAATCTTTGTCGCAATGGCGGCTTTAAAGGAGTCGGAGGAGGGATATGCGCTCGTTATAGTAATATGTCAATCGGCAACTGTTTGTTTGCAAATAATGAAGCAGCCAACAATGGAGCAGGAGCTTGTTTCTACAGTGGAGTGATAGAAATCGCAAACTGCAGTTTCGTTGGTAATTCAGGCGATCATGCAGGAGGAGCGATATTTGTGGACGATCTGGTCGAACTGATAGTCCAGAATTGCATTCTTTGGAACAACTCGCCTGATTCGATCGCGATCTGGTCGAAGTCGGTTGTCGATGTATCGTTTTCGGATGTGGAACATGGATATGAAGGCATTGGAAACATCGACGCGGATCCCCTGTTCCAGAGCGGCCTCAACGGTCATTACTATCTCGGTCAGACATCTTCCGGGCAGCCCGTGACGAGTCCTTGCATCAATACCGGATTTGGGGTTGCCTCAGAGACTTGTTACTCGGATGGAGATTTCAGCTTTTGCCTGAATCAACTCACAACCCGGACCGACGGCATGGCAGATGATGGAGTATCCGACATGGGTTTCCATTATCCCCTCCACTTCTCAGCGCCGACGCAGACACCGACGCCGGTTCCCTCGACTCCAACCCCGACAGTGACACCCGCATTTTCACTTGGAGTCCGTATCGACATGCCGCTTTGGGTGAGTCCTGGCGATCGATTCGAGGTATTGGGCGTCACAGTCAATACGCTGGAGCCCACGACGGATCTGCCCTTGTTCTTCATACTCCAGTTCCTGGATGAATACTGGTTCTGGCCGAGTTGGTCGCACTCGGAACCGGATTTTCGAATCGTGGATGTGCCGACAGGGGAGGTACGGTACGAGGTTGTTCCGGCGTGCATCTGGCCGGAAACAGCGAGTGATACGGTTACGGACATTTGGTTCTACGGGGCATTGTTGAATTCCGAGATGACAGCGATCATTGGGACATCTGCTGAGGTGCAATGGGGATTTGGACCGGCGGAGTAACTGAAGATTACCCGTTCGCCGAAGACGGCTGAGGTGTTTGAGCCTGCAGCATCGCCCCGTCTTCCGAAATCGTGTATCTGGCGGCCCTCCCGCGGCCGATCCGTTTGAGCCATCCGTCTGCCGTCAACCGCGCCAGGAGCCGCTGTATCGTGGCGCGCGGAACGCCCGACTCCTCCACGGCGAAATGGGTCGTGATGACGCGGCCGGCCCTCGCCAGATCCAGGATCCGCGACGCCACGTCCTGTGTCCGCCGGTTGAGTCCCGGAATGGGGTTGCCGGGGTCCGGCGATTCGTTGGAACCCGCCAGTGCGTAGTGCACCGAGCGACCGGCCGAGATCCGCTCCAGGACTTTCATGCCGGTCAGCTTGGCCAGTATCCGCCTCGCGGTGGCTTCGCTGACGCCCAGGTGTGACTCGAGCTGCCGACGGGTGAGGAGATGTTCCTCCAGCACGATTTCCAGCGCGGCCTTGGCATGTTTGTCGAGATCCCCGTCCAGGCGGATGGAGTGAAGCGCCGGAGTGGCTTTCCGAATCCGCATCAATTCGTCGATCGTCCGCTGTTTGTCGAGCTGCCGCGCGAGCGAGCAGGCACGGAGCCAGACGATCTTGAGGCGTTCAGACTCGCCCGTACGCGCGTGGAACTGGACGAGCCGGAACAAGCTGGCCAGTTCCTCCTTTGCCCAGTCGAGCTCGCGGCTCAGTCCCAGGCGTTCCTCCATGAGCGATACTGCGCGGGCATGGTCACCCCGTTCCATGGCTGCCGTGGCCAGTACTCCGAGCGAAATGATGACGCCATGCAGCATTCGGAATTCCCGGAACTGGTCGCACGCCTTGGCCGCATACTGCTCCGCCATCCTGAACTGCCTGAGGTTGGAGTAGATGATGGCGATGTCGTTGTAACTGTCGGCGATGTGGTAGGGATCGTCGATCTGTTCCCAGAGCAGCAGGGCTTCCTGGGCACGGCTCAGAGCGGTCTCGTACCGACCGTCGATCCGGAACGTGATCGCCTCGCACGATAGGGCCTGGGCCCGGATCACGGGCTCCGTTTCGGGCGCCTGGTCGAGTACCGTCCGAAGCAGGCTCCGGATTTCGTCCGTGGAGACGGGATCCCGATCAAAGAGAAACAGCGCCTTGGAGAGCAGAACCTGGAGCCGTTTCGGGTTGTCCTGAGGCATCAGATCGAGCGATTCCTTCAGACACTGCATCGCCATGCTCAGGTCGATGAACCGGTAGAGATTACCCACCCAGACCAGCGTTTCCGCCTTCCGCTCGGGCCGCGAGATGGACCGGAGCACCCGCCGGAACACCGTCAGGGCCTTCGCATGATTGCCCTGCAGGTAGAGTTGGTAGGCCAGCGTCTCCTGGACATCGATCGCCAGTGTCTCGGGCAGTTGCCCCGGCTTGAAACACTCGAGCAACTCGGTCAGGAGAGGGTTGTTTGCCTCCCGGTTGAGCAACGAGAGCACGTCGGCGCATACAATCCCGGCAGCTCCAGCCGCATCCCCGGCATGGTACAGGTGCCACGCCTCCTCCACAGGATTGTCTGCCGCGTGGTAATGACGGACCGCCACCCGATGCCAGCGCGCCCGGGACGCCGGAGCGGAACGTTCGCATATCGCCCGCCGCAGCTTCTCCGGAACCTCGATCAACTCCGGATCGGCGACCTGCTGGACGATGCCGCTGCCCAGGAGATCCCGAAGGACTTGCCGGGCGTTCGCGACGGCTTCGCCGGCAGCCGTTTCGAGCAGCAGGCGGGAGGGGAAGGCGGTCCGGAAAATGCCGGCGATCTCGAGCATGCGTCTCTGATCCGGCCGATGCTGGATGCTGTCGACGATCGAGTCGACCACGAGCGACTGGAGCATGCGACGCGAACGGGCGGTTGAGAGTTCCTGCCTCAGGATTCCCGCAGCCTCGTGGACGGCCCGGGCCAACTCGCGGGCATACGTCCGGCGGTGCGCGATGCCCAGTTCCATACACAGTTGATCCACGGAAGGCCGCGACCGGGACGGGTCCGGTTTCGCGAGCGAATGGAGGAAGCGGCGCATGAGAAGGTGCGCTGACCTCCAGGCCTGGTCGACTGGCCAGTCCTTCTCTGGAGCGTTCCGGTCGTGCCTGATCATCGGCCCGGGAGCCAGCTTGCGGATGCAACTCTCCAGAACGACCCGCACGATCCCCGCCAGTTCCGCGGCACCCGGATCGCGCGGGTTCAGCACCGCCAAACCGCGGATCTCCTGGATCGACGCCAGCGGCGAACGCGACAGGGCGGAGGTGTCCCCGAAATCAGCCAGTGCGGTCTGGAGCATCCGGTCGAGATCGGCGTCCGACAGATCGGTCAGGACCACGGTTGATACCATTCCTGCCAACGTTGTTCCTGCCTTTTCTCCGCGGGTCCGCGGGAATGACAGAAGTATAGATGATCCAGGCTTTTCGATCAAGATCGGAAAATGATGCGATTCCCATGCCGCCGGTCCCTCCGGCGTCCGGGCCGGACATTATATTAAGGTCATGATACTCGCAAAGAATCACACTCGGACATGCCCTGACCTGGCAGCAGGATGGCCGGAGAACCCGACCGGTTCGATCGAGTCTCCGCCCGGACCGCGGCGGTGCATCGTCCGGAACTCATGGATATTCCAGTCAGGAGGTCGGCCATGCAGAATCCGTCTCGTTTCTCAGTTTCTCTGATCGCGGCGTCCATCGCCTTTCTCGTTTCGGCCGTGACCGTCCGCGCGACCGTCGGGTCACCGGTCAACATCCGGCTGAGCGCTTCCGGCGACTTCCGGGTGGGAGCCCGAGGGACCATTCACGCGGAAGTCTGGGCAGGATTCGATCTCCCCGACGTCGAGATCCGGATTCAGAGCCCGATCGGGATCCAACTGACCGGCAACGCGGGTGTGCTGACGTGCAGTCTTCCGAGAATGCAGAAGCGGTCCTTCGATTTCGGTATCCTCGTTCTGACGGAAGGCGATTTCGAGGTCACCGTTTCCGGACGCGCGATCGACCCTCCGGGATACTGGACGGAAGAGCTCCTCACCACCCAGTCCATTTACATCATCAGTTCCGGCGATTCGGGCAGGATCAACTATTATCCACCGGACCAACGCCATCTCGAATCGATCGTGAACGGGCAGGCCGTCCAGCCGAATTCCCCCGTTCGCATCGACCCGCCCGGCAGACCGGCCCCCCAGCCTCGGCTACCGTTCCTGTCCGGCAGTTCGGCTCCTCTCGCGGGAGTTGTCCTTCCGGCCGTCGAAGCGCCGCCGCTTGACGAAGACGATACGAATGGCAGTCGCGAGTGGCAGACCGTCAAGACGGAGGGATTCGAAGGGGCTTGGCCGAACGACTGGTATTTCTACACGGGAGGTTCCCAGTGCTACTGGGGCGACGTGAGCTGCAAGGCGCACACGGGGAGTTGGTCCGGGTGGGTGGCTGACGACGGCTCCGGCGCCATGCCGACGGACTGCGAACTCTATTGCAACGACATGAACTCCTGGATGATCTACGGCCCGTTCGATCTCGGCAACGCGAGCGCGGCAACCGTCGAATTCTACTACTGGAACGCCAGCGAATCCTGCTGCGACTCCTTCCAGTGGCTGGCCTCGCCGGACGGCAGCACGTTCAATGGGTATCAGGTTTCCGGCAGCTCGAGCGGCTGGCAGTTCGTCTCGTTCGATCTCGGTGCCGTGCCGAACACCGGCAGTCTCTGCGGCGACAGCTCGGCCTGGATCGCCTTCCGGTTCTCCAGCGATGGATCGGTTGGAGGCGAGGGCGCGTACGTCGACGACATCGCGATTCGGAAAAACGCATCCTCGCAGCACTGCTACAGCTGCCCGCAGTTCGACGTCGGAACGTTCGGGCCGAACGGATCGTGGCAGACAATCACCGATGCATTCGCAGCCGGCGAATGTCGCATCTACGAGTTCTGGCTGTGGGGAGGCGGCAACTACCGGTTTACGTGCTGCGAGAACGGTGGGAGCGCTTCCGGAGATTCGACCCTGACGCTCTGGAACAGTTCCTGTTCGCAGGTGGGCTACGACGACGATTCGTGCGGGGTCGCCTCCGAGCTGGACGTGTGCGCGCCGGCGGACGGTTACTACTACCTGCGTGTCGGCGAGTACAATAACGATGCCGCGCTGAATTACACCGTGGCATACTCGGTCTACACGCCGTATATCACGGTAACCGGTAGCGTTGTCGCCAATGGCCAGCCGGTCCGGTGGGCGGTCTGCGAATTGTGGGACAAGGACACCTCCTCCGGCGACGAGATCCTGCTGGGTGGTTGGACGGACGAGAACGGCAATTTCGAACTCGGCCCGGTGACCAGTTACGACGAGGAAGGCTGCTATGCCGACGTCTATGTCAAGGTGAGTGCGATTTCGTACCTGCCCGGTCTGTCCATGACCTATACGGCGGAGGTGATCGACCTGGGCGGCAACGAGTATACGTTTTCGACATCGGTCGTCCAGGAAGCCTCCGGCACGGTCAGCTTCGGCACCATGCAAGCGCCATCCGCACAGGATGGAGCCTGGAGCATTCATGACAGCATCGTCAGCGCGTACCAATGGTTGATGGCGCGGCCAATCAACCGCTGGCCGAATTTCGTCCAGTTGTTCTGGATACCCGGCAACACCAACGGCACGCATTACCATCCCGGCGGAACGATCGATATTCTGGGTAATGCCAGCGAGGATCACTGGGACAGAGGCATCGTCATGCACGAATACGGCCATTTCATCGCGCACGATTTCGAGTTCCTGGCGGCGGCGGGCGGGGCGCATTCCATCTGTAACAATTACACGGAGGCGCTGGCATGGAACGAGGGCTGGGCGCATTTCTTCGCATGCTCCTGCATGGGCCAGCCGTTCTACACGGACGCTCACGAGGGTGCGTCGAACACCGATACGAATACGTATAATTTCGAGACCTGCACGGTGACCGTCAACGGAAACTTTGTTTGCCAGCCCAACGACAGCGGCGCCACGAATGAGGGGGCAGTGGGTGGCCTGCTGTGGGACGTCAGCGACGGGGTTAACGACAACCAGAACGGCAACGCGTGCGGCGACGGTTTCAGCAACGGCTCCGGCAACATGTGGGACGTTAACGAACTGACGACACCCTTTTCGATCCTCGAGTTCTGGGACGGCTGGTTCGCCCAGGGGTACGGAAACCAGAGTGACATGTGCCAGGTATACTGCGAGCACGGGATCGCGCAGAGTGCGTGCGCGACGGCGACTCCGACCTGGACACCGACACCGTCGCCCACCCGCACCCTGACACCTTCTGCGACACCGACCCGGACCTCGACGCCAGCGCTTCCGACGGCCACCCCGAGTGCGACGGCGACGCGCACATCGACACCGACGTCTCCGCCGTCGTTCACGCCCACGCGGACGCCCACGGTCACGCCGACCTCGACGGCGGTTCCATCGACACGGACGCCGACCGCCGTGCCGCCAACGGCGACCGCGACCAGCAGCCCGCCTCCTTCCACGGAAACGCCCGTAGCGGTTCCCGCGATGTCGGCTGGTGGCACGACACTTTCGGCGGTGATCCTGAGCATATTGCTGCTCTGCGGATCGGTTCGAAGGCGGTGGAGGCAGCATCCCGGCAGGTAGATCGGTCTTGAGTTCAGGCAGGCGGGACACCCGGATTCGGGCGACTCCCGCCTGTTCCATTTGAGCGGATGGTGAGGCGATTCCGGATCGATGTTCCGGCCGAATGAGACATTGCCCAGGGTAGTGAACCATCCGCAAGCAGGCAAACTTGGAAAACTCGAAGAATGCTGTTGACCGGTGGTCGTGCTGCTATCGATATCGGTCCGGGAAAGGTTACGGGGCGGGTCGATTGGAACATCCGAACGCGGACATCACGGTATCGGACACCAAGCCTGAAGAAACCGGAGCAGACACACCGGCGACTTCGGTGATGTTTCTGATTCATTCGCTGACCGGACTGGCGGGGAGGATCGTGCCATGAAGCGGTTCTTGAGACTGTCTGCACATTCAGCCTCCGTTGAACCGAGTTCGGGACGACTGCTCGCCGACAGCCGGAGGTTCGACGACAGCCGACACGGCGACTCCGTCGGAAACCTGGATACCCACAAACACATCGGTTGAGTCTGCCGCTCCGACCGACACACCGACCGAGACACCTGCACCGGATGAGGGGAACCCTATAACTGTCGACATATCCGGCGACCGATCCCTGGATCGTGCAGTTGGTGAATTTCACGTCAGCGGAGAAATACACAAAAACAGGGCCGGAAACGATGCAATTGAAGCAGAGGATACTTGCATACACATCGGAGCAAATCGTGTTGTCCGGGTAGATGATCCTGCAATCGACAGCATATATGGTTGCGGAATTGGCATAGATTCCGGTCATGGCGAGGTTCCGCCGCCATCTCCCATCACCCCGGTGTGCCCCGATTCTTCCTGCAAATGCGTGATGGCGAATCTCCGGATCATGGTTCAGGGCTGACCGGCGAAGAAGCCGCTTCCCTATAACTGGCAGTCGATGATACAGGACTCCTAACCGTTCTCGGATTGCACAGTCAGCAATTTACTTCTCATGGTGATGTTTTGGTTCGCCTCACTTGTGAATGTGCCGTCCGCGACGAGGACGGTATCGCCGTCGACCGCTGCGTCGATGCCGGCTTGAATCGTCGGATAATCGGCAGGGACACAGAGGGTGGCGGTATGCAGTCCGGAAGGGATGCAGCCGACGAGGGTCAGTGCAATTAGGATCAATGTGGATGGTTTTAGTGTGGTCTCCATTTCTTAAAAAGCGATCAATCAGTCAGTCTTTTTTCACTGATAGAAGAGTCAGGACGGCAGCGTTTTTATTAAGGCGAGGAGGTTTTTTTTCCAGACCCCGGATAGACGGGTTTTTCCGATACTTTCATTTTACCCTTGTTTTTATATGTTTTTAGGATATATAACTTGAGTTACTTGACTGTATTTGAGAAATACCGAATTTGAACTAGGGATGATAAATCGCTACAATATCAATCAGCGAGGTGAAGCATGAGCAAGCTAATATCTGGACAAACCCATTGTGCACGCAATGATATCGGCCTGTTGAAACATTCAGCCATTTTACTTTTTATTCTATCTCAATTTGCAGTCTCGGTATTGGGAAGCAATTCGAAGTATGATTCGTATTGTCTCGGATCCGGATTCTACACGAGTGAACAGCATGACGATCCCGGGGAATTTTGGCTCGAGGTGCAGCCGGGCGGTGAACCGATTGCTTGCGATTATGGTGATGGAACATTTTTCATGGCGTTGAGCTATAAAGATTTGGGGAGTGTGGGCTCGATTTTTCATTTTCTTCAAGATGGCATGTTTGAACCTACAATAAACCTTGTGCCTCAAGGTGCGGGAAGTTGCTTCTTAATCGTTAACGCCATCATACCCGATCAAGACGGATGGATCATCAGTGGTACGGCGGTACAAATGCTTAGCTATAACCCTCCGATTGTTAATTACTGGCACTGTGTCGCCGCATTTGACGTGTCTCATCTCCTCCGATGGTCGGACTTGCCAAGTGGCACGTGGGGCTTTGACGAGGATACCAATTTGGTTCGAACAAGCGGTGATACAGTATGGTTTACTGGAAACGAGGCGACTTCTCAAGGCGATGTCAGGATAAATATCGTTCAGTATGGAACAGATGGGGCATGTAATTTTGCGAAAAGGATCTGGGTGGAGCCAAGTGAAACGCGAGGGTTGTCCTTGATGCCATCTGCTGATGATGGGGTATGGATTGGCGGGTCGATCGGTGGTACGAATGGTTTTCTGATGAAACTGAATGCAGAACTCGAAATAGAAGAAAATTATGGTTTTTCAGGAGTTCCGATCAAGGCTATCCATCAATGTGACGATGGAAGGCTTTTAGTTGCCGGCGATCAGGAAACGGCAATGATTGTTATGTGTATCGACCCGACTCAGGATTCTATCTTATGGACACAGCGGCTTACAGGAGCAGAACCCTTGACCTCTGTACCAAATGGAATTCTTCCATATGACGACATAAGTGTTGTTATTGCAGCCAACGGAGGAGGGATGAATGTTGTTCAAATGACCTATGATGGTATTTTGCTATCTGTCTGGAATATTTCTTCAGGTGAATACAATGAGACATGTACAAGTTTCACTCGAACAAATGATAGTAATTTTGTGATGTGCGGTTGCAAACCCGATGATGGTCCGGCTGTCGTGCTTCGGATTGGAATGGATTTTCAGATTCCATCCTGTAATATCGCTCTGAAGCCACTGAACTGCCAGTCGGTTTCGACAGCGATGATGGCGTTTACCTTTAGGGAGGAATCAACCAGCTCTCTTGGGGGTCAGTCTTTTTTATTAGGTGATCGATACTACCAAGCGTATGATGCCTGCGCGGGTGGTGCACCGACGAACACGCCTCGTCCCATGACACCCACACCAACCTGGACGGCGATGAACACACCGACTCCCTCGTTTTCACCGACTTCCACGAACACCTGCACGCCTGATGTAACACGCACGCCCACTCCTGTTGCCTGTAGCGTGACAGGCGTGACTATCCGGATGCCGGCTCATGAATTTCATGCAGGGGAGATCTGTTCGTGTTCGGTTGAAGTCTGTAATGCGGAATCCGGTTCATTAGTTGGATATCCATTGTTTGTCGTTCTGAGTGCGTATGGTGAGTATTACTATGCTCCATCATTCGATGGTTTCGATCACTATGGTGACAGATTTCCTGCGTTTCCTCAGGGGCAGACACTTGTTGAGGTCATTCCCGCGTTCGCTTGGCCTGATAATGCGGGTTCCGGAGCGAACTGTATCTGGTATGCGGCTTTATTGAATCCTGCGATGACGTCGATCTTTGGAGAAATGGACAGTTGGATATTTCATTGGGATGAATGATCCAATCGAGGATAGTGTCAAGGTCTGTTTGTAATTAGGTTCGAGGTTCCCTGGTAAACGCGTAAATCAGATACAGCGACTTCAAGATATATCTTAAAGCCTAGAAATTTTGCTTAGAGGATATTACTTCGTTTTGATCGCACCCTGAAGGTAATCACCTTGCACAAACACATTCCGACTGGCTTTGTCCCTTGTGCCACCAACCAGATCTTGAGACCATGGAAATGAGAGAAAGGGGTAACACTTCCGCGCGTGGGTTAGCCACGAAGAAGGAAGGGAGTGTTACGTATGGGAAAGAAGCAGAAGCGGAGTAGTCAGCCGAAGGCTGGTCGCCCCCCGAGGGGGGCGAAGTCACAGCACCCGGGATGTTACCCGGCGGAAATCAGGCTCAAGGCGGTGAAGCTGTTTTTGGAGGAGGGGCATCGTGCGTCTCTGATTGGGGAGGAGCTTGGGATATCCTCGGAAAGCGTGAAGGAGTGGGTGAGGAGGTATCGTGCCGAGGGGGAAGCCGGTCTTCTTCCCCGGTATCGGGACCGGGGCCGGCCGCAGGTGCCTGTCCAGGTAAAGGACAAGGCGGTGGCGGTCAAGCAGGCATTTCCGGGGTACGGCAGCCGCCGGATCTCCCAGCTTCTGAGACGACTATTCTTTCTGAGGGCCAGTACCGAGACTGTACGGAAATCCCTGCACGACAAGGGTCTCGTGGAGCCTCCGAAGAAGAAACCGGAACGGAGCGTCAAGACGCCCCGGTTTTTCGAGCGGTCGCGACCGAACCAGATGTGGCAGAGTGACATTTTCACGTTTCGGCTGGGCGGGCATGCGGCGTATCTGATCGGGTTTATCGACGATTACTCGCGGTACATCACAGGACTGGGTCTGTATCGGAGCCAGACGGCGGAGAACGTGCTGGAGGTGTATCGGCGTGGAATTGGGGAGTATGGGGTGCCCAAGGAGATGCTGACGGACAACGGGCGTCAGTATGTGAACTGGAGGGGCACGACGCGATTCGAGAGCGAGCTGAAGAAGGACCGGGTATCCCACATTCGGTCCCGGCCGCATCATCCGATGACCTTGGGGAAGATCGAGCGGTTCTGGAAGTCGATCTATGTGGAGATGCTCTGCCGGGTACAGTTTGACAGTTTCGAGGAGGCGGAGTCACGGATTGCGACCTGGGTGAAGTATTACAACCACCGGCGGCCGCACCAGGGAATCGGCGGGCTGTGTCCGGCGGACCGGTTTTTTGAGATCCAGACGGAACTGCGGAAGGTGATGGAGCGGGGTATTGCGGAGAATGCGCTGGAGATGGCGTTACGGGGCCGTCCGCGGCAGCCGTTTTATATGGTGGGTCGGATGGGCGACCAGTCGGTGGTGATCCGTGCGGAAAAGGGGAAGGTCCGGATGCTGGTGGACGGAACAGAGGGGAGCGGCCGCGAAATGGTGTATGATATAAAGGAGGCTGACAATGACGGAGAAGACGGTCCGGGAGAGAACGAAGGTCAATCGGCGGGTGTTTACTGCGCAGGAGAAATGCCAGGCGGTCTTGTCGGTATGGTCGGAGCGGAGGAAGCCGCAGGAGATCTGCCGGGAGCTAGGGATCAACTGGGTGGTGCTGGACCAGTGGCAGAAGCGGGCGATTGTGGGGATGATGGAGATTCTGGAACCGCGGAAGAACGCGGTTGGGGAAAAAGCGTCGTGGCTGGGTCCGAAACTGGAGAAGATGCTCGAGCAGGTTGTCCGGCAGAAGAGCAAGGCAACGAAGCTGGCGAAGCGTCTGGAGACGATACAGGGGGTGACTCCGGTCAAGACGGAATAAAGAAAGGAGGCAGGATTGGCGGGATCGGACAGACAGGCCCGGCGACGAGCGGAGATCATTATCAAGGTACAGAGCGGGCAGAAGACGGCAACGGAAGCGGCCAACGAACTCGGGATCTCTCGCAAATCGTATTACAAGTGGGAGAAGCGGGGACTGGAAGCACTGCTGGGTGCCGTGTCGGACCGGTCACCCGGCCGATCTGCGGTTCCTGTGGATTCCGAGAAGGAGGCCATGGCACAGAGACTGGCGGAGGTCGAGCGTCAGCTTCTCCTGGCCGAGCAGCGTGCGGAGATCCGGGACTATTTCCTCTCGGAGGACGATCTGGCATTGATGAAGCGGATGAGCCGGGTACTCCGGGAAAAAAAACGGCTCACGGGAACGGATCGTGACCCGGATGGAGAGCTTAGCTGACAAGGCCATTTCCTACCGGGATCAGTGTCAGGCCGTGGGCGTTTCGTATTCCAGTGTCATGCGGTGGCGGTCACGGATCCGCTCCGGGAAACCGCCGTCCGAGAAGGCCGGTCCCAAGCCGGTCAAACCGCTGGATCTGATCGATCTGAATCGCCAGATTCGAAGCCTGGACCATGGGCCCCGTCGGACTGCCGGGACAGGGGTATTGTATCGCTCGGTTTCGGATCAGATATCCCGTCGGGATTTCCAGGATATCGTCCATGAGATTCGGAAGGAAGAAGCCCGGCTGCGCAAACTAGCTGTGTGCCGAATTGACTGGCAGATGCCGGGAATGGCATGGGCCATGGACGATCTGGAGTATCTGG
>CAYYMM010000014.1:0-54900 GCA_964472395.1 uncultured bacterium
TTTGACATTGCTTCAATTGCAGACGGGCAATCGAGCGTCTATATCCGATGGACAATGGGAACAACAGACGGGGGCTGGATCTATTGTGGATGGAACATCGATGATGTCCAGGTGTTCTGCAGTCAACCCTGCAACGGGCCGACTCCGACACCGATGCCCCCGACGCCCACTCCGACCAACCCCCCGACACCGACTCCGACACAGCCCCAGGATCCCGGTCTCATTCTGACGATGAACGATGTCGATCTGATCGCCGGAGACACATTCAATCTCGATATGCACATCGTCAATTTCACCGGCTCGACCTTTAACGCTGATATCTGGATTCTTCTGGCTGTCGGATCGTCATACTGGTGCTACCCCTCCTGGTGCAGTATTGACGATCAATTCGACTATCTCGAGTCCGTCGTCGTTCCCCATGGTACTCACAGCCAGCAGACTTTGCTGACATTCGAGTGGCCGTCGAACGTCGGAACCGCGTCAGGGCTGTATTTTTACGGAGCGAGTTTCAACGCAGGCACATTCGATCTGATCGGGAATGTCCAGGCGATTCCCTGGCAGTTCCGGTAAACGATTCTGACTTGATCGCGCCCGGCGTCCGTTGGACTCCGGGCGTTTCTTTTTCGTGCTTGACACACCGCATTCGCTTCGATACGGTGCGCCTCGCGAATGCAAAGGGCAACTGCATTCGATACATATCTCGCCGGACTAAACGAAAAAGAACCACACCGCTGTCACCTTTTCGACGGTTGCGGATCAAACGATTCCTGGAGGTACGCAGTATGAACGAAAACAACACCAATGTCCGATATCAGGTTTCCATCCCAAACCCTCGGAATCACTACTACCATGTGATGATTGAGGTGTCTGAGATTGCCAGTGGATCAGTCGATCTGAAACTGCCGACCTGGTTACCCGGCGCTTATAAACTGAATGATTTTGCCCGTGATGTCGAACACTTCCGGGCATTCGATGCCGACGGCAAACCGATCTCATGGGAAAAAACCGATAAACAGACCTGGTCGATCGCCGTTCCTCCTGAAAAATCCTGCCGTGTGGAGTATGACATCTACGCCTTCACCTTGGAGGATGACGCGAGTTACATCTGTGAGGAGTTCGCCATTTTGAATCCGGGAGCTTCGATCATGATGGTCGAACCCAAATCCGGTGATCCCTGTACACTCGAAATCTCACTCCCCACCCAATGGCGGAATGCGACAACCGGTATGAACCGGGATGGATCGACGGGCTTGTTCCTGGCTCGAGATTACCACGAATTGATGGATTGCCCGGTCATGATGGGAAACCACGAAGTTCGGACATTCATTGCCCGGAATATTCCCCATGAGCTCGTCATCGAAGGCAGGGCCAATATCGATCTGGACACATTCATCGACGATCTGCGGCGGATCGCCGAGGTTGAAATCGACATGATGCAGCATGTTCCATATCAGCGTTATGTCTTTTTCATGCTGCTGACCGACAAGGATGCGGGACTCGAACACCGGAATTCCACGTTGATATTCTGCAAACATCATGATTTCAAACCGAGAGACAACTATATCGAGACGATTTCGATCTTCGCACACGAACTGTTCCATGCATGGAATGTCAAAACCCTTCGGCCAACAGAGTTGATCTCGCCGGATTACTTCCACGAGACTTACACGCGCGGATTATGGTTCTCGGAAGGCTTTACCAATTACTATCACTTTGTTTTCCTGCATCGCGCCGGGGTGATCACACATGAGGAATACACCGAAACGCTCGCGAAACTCATTCACAAATATCGGTTGATTCCCGGACGAAATCATCAATCCGCCTCAGATGCCAGCTTCGACACCTGGATCAAATACTACCGGCAAGACGAGAATACTCAGAATGCCGAGATTTCCTATTATCTGAAAGGATCCCATATCGCATTCCTCCTGGATCTTATCATCCAGAGTGCGACTCGTTCACGATTTTCACTGGACGACCTGATGCGATCACTGTACCGCTCATGCTATCTCGATAACGAAACCGGCTTCACCAATGACACCGTTCAGGTCGCTGCGTCAGAGTTGTGCGGTCAGGATCTGAGCGCGTTTTTTAACACCTGCCTGAATGCGATTGGTGATCTGCCATTTGAAGACCATCTGAAGCTGGCCGGAATTGATCTGCAGGAGAAGCCGCAGCCCGCCGACCAGAAACCGCACGAACTCATTCCGGGATCACTGGGAGCGCGTGTCCGAGAACACAACTATCGGGTGATAACTGCTTATGTGAACCGGGACGGCGCTGCCCAGAATGCAGGACTTCAGGCGCATGACGAGATTCTAGCCGTGGATGGTTTCCGTGTGCACAATGTCTCCGTTTTCAACACCATGATGAAACAATACTCAGAATCGTCGACCGTACGATTCCTGATTGCCCGTCATGATCAGATCAGAGAACTGACCGTTGTTTTGGGACCGGCGGACCGTGAGGGATACCTGTTCAAGCCATCTGCTTCGGTTTCTGAGCTCCAGACAATTGTATTCCAAGGCGTCATGGGTTACTCCCACAGCGAGTTTCTCATGAAAAACGGCTCCGTGGATCAGGAAAAAGCAGTTGTAGCCAGTTAAAACGGAAGCATAAAAAAAAAACCCCCGGATCAGCAAATTCCGGGGGTTTGTGTTTCGATCGATCGAATTATTCCAGACTTCCGACAGTTGCTTCAACTGATTCGAGAATTTCAGCCGTCCTGACGACCTCTTTCATCACGGTGTGATCCGGATACAAGGGGCGATCGACATCGAGGTGCGCAACATGCTTCCGTACGACCGCTTTTGCGGATTGAACTCCGCGTCCCGGTGTGAATTCGCGGAAATCGAGAGCTTGGGCTGCCGCAATGAATTCGATACCGAGAACACCATTGGCGTTATCGAGGATCTGGCCATTTTTAATGGACGTATTCATGCCCATTGAGACGAAATCCTCCTGGTCGGCAGCAGCAGGGATGGATTGAATGGACGCGGGCACGGACAGGATCCGTTGTTCGACGATCAGAGTTCCCGCCGTATACTGACTCAGCATCAAACCAGAAAACATGCCTGCGCCTTTTGTGAGAAAGGCCGGGAGGCCGATACTGAGAGCCGGATTCAGAAGCCGATTCAGACGACGTTCAGACAAGACGCAGATCATTGTGATCGCCGCGCTAACCATATCCATTGGCAATGACACGGGTGAACCCTGGAAATTAGCTCCGGTCAACGTCAGTTTATATTCGGGAAGGAAAATCGGATTGTCTCCGACACCGTTGAGTTCTATTTCGACCTGTTCACGAGCGTATTTCACTGCATCATGCGCTGCTCCGACAACCTGAGGGGTCGATCGCATGGAGTAAGCGTCCTGTACTTTGATTTTAAACTTACCGGTGACTAGATCGCTCCCTTCGATGCATTTCATGATTGCCCGGGCACTTCTGACAGCCCCGGCAAAACCGCGTACCTGATGGAGCCTTACGTCATACGGTTTCATGTTCGCATACAGTGCCTCAAGTGTCATGGCAGCAGCAATCTCAGATTGCTTGAGCCATCGGTTGGCATCATACAGATGGATGGCGGCCATCGCCGTGAGCAGATTCGATCCATTGATGGCCGCGAGACCATCGCGAGCCTGCAGACCGGGCACCGGAATTCCTGCGCGTTCAAAGGCTACACGTCCTGGGAGCCGTTCACCTTGGTAATAGGCTTCACCTTCACCCATCAACAACAGCGCAATCTGGGACATCGGAGCAAGGTCGCCGCATGCACCAACCGAACCTTTCTGGCAAACGACAGGAGTGACGCCCCGATTGAGCATCTCTATGAAGGTTTGAGTGATTTCGAGTCGACAACCCGAGTTGCCGTGGGCATGCACGTTGATCCGTCCTGCCATGGCTCCTCGAACATACTCGATCGGAGCAGGATCACCGATCCCGGCGGAATGATTGTAGATCAGATATTTTTGGAATTGCTGAACCTGTTCATCGTTCAGAACGACTTCCGAGAATTCTCCGATTCCGGTGTTGACACCATACATGATTTCATGCGCCTGGATTTTTTCCTCGAGCATCCGTCTGCAGGCATTGATCCGATCGACCGCCTGCGGCGCAAGCTCAACCTTCTCTCCATGGCGTGCGATGCGCACCAGTTTCTCAATCGTCAGACTCTGTCCGTCCAGAATAATTGTCATGGAAGCCTCCCTGAAAAGTTTTCCGTTCGATTAATTCATGCAGAGAACATCGCCAAAATCTACAACAAGGCTGAAGAGCCGTCAATTTGTATCCGGGGAAATCCGCAACGGTCGAAGGAGGAAGTTCGGAACGGTGGCTGAGTCCCGAGGTTGTTTGAATGGAGTCGTTTTGTTATAAAGTCTGGATGAGATGTCAGCGATACGAGTTTGACGCAAGTTCGTAACATGAAAGGGGGCTTCCGTGTTTAGCCGTTTAGCGAATCTGATCAAGGGTTTTTTAAGTTTATTCATCAGCGGGCTCGAACGTTCGAACCCGCAGGCGCTCATCGAAGCAGAAAAGGAAAACCTCAGGAAACAGATCGCGCGATTCAATGATAATCTCGCAACACAGGCCGGTTTTGTCGAGAGACTTGGGCGTCAGGTAAAAATCCTGGAGCAAAAGGAACGAGAAAATACTGCGAGGATCGCTGCGAATCTGAAGGCAGGCAATCGAGAAATCGCAGGCCAAATCGCTCTGGAACTCCAGACGATCAAAACCCAGCTTGAGGAAAACCGTCAGCAACTCGTGTTGGCCGATGAGACATATAAAAAACTGATCAAGTCCCGAGATATTAGTGTTCAGGAAGCAAAGAACAAGATCGAGAAGTTAAAGAGAATGATGACCGAAACCGAAATGCTGGAAGCGCAGGCCGAGTTACAGGAAATGGCTGCCGGGATGATTTCGAGCATCGGCGGATCGGGTGACACGCTCAATCGGATGGAAGAACATCTCGAAGAACGTCGGGACAAGGCCGCCGGACGTGCTCGAGTTGCTGCTTCCGGCGTGGATACGAAAGATGTTGAACTTAAGGAATCCGAACAAAAAGCGCTGGCTGAGCAGGCGTTGAGAGAGTTTGAATCGTCCTACGGCTTCGCGGCGCCTGAAGCGGAACAGAATGCGCCTCAACCGCAGATCCAGAAAGAACTCGGACCACAGTCCTGAGTTTTCTTAACTAGAGGAGACGGAATATGTCGAACGGAAAAGTCGGACCTACCGCATTGGGTAAATTTGTCGGATTTGTGTTCATCATGGCGTGCGTCGCCGGCGCTTTGTATTTCTTCAAAGATACTCTATTTCCAAAGGCTCAGACTCCAGGTAACTCACAGGTCGACATGAACCAGTTCAAAAAAGAACAAGGTGGTGCGGAAGCACAGGACACATCCGGGATCACCACAGTCAGTGAATACAAGTATGTCCCATCCGAAAAACTACCGCCTGTCAAGGGAGTCAGCAACTACAAATGGGATGACGCGACCAAAACCGTCGTGTTTCCCATCAATGTCTGGATCGGATGGCTGCCTATTGTTGCCGCTAATCATGGATTCGCTCCGAATGAGGACAGTATCTTTTTCAAGGATTACGGTTTCAAGGTTAATCTGAAACTGATCGACGATCCAGTCACGGCGCGCGATGCATATGCATCCGGCGAAAGCCACATTCTCTGGGGCACCCTCGACATGATGGTGCTGTTTGCCCCCGAACTGATGAAAGATTCGCGCACAGCGCCCCGTATCTACCAGCAAGTGGATTGGTCTTCGGGAGGAGATGGGATCGTCGTTCGCAGTTCCATCACATCTGTCAAGGATCTGAAGGGAAAAACCATCGTCTACGCGCAGAACAGCCCGTCTCAGTATTTTATCAACAATCTATTGCTCAATGCTGGAATTCAGCCTGCCGACGTGAAACACATGTTCACCGCAACCGCATTCGAAGCAGCTGCTGCATTTGTTTCAGACCCGAAAATCGACGCATGCGTATCCTGGGCACCCGATATCTACAACATCCCCGAAAAAGTGAAAAATACGCGGATCCTGACCACCACTGCGGACGCCAACAAACTGATCGCGGATGTCTGGGCTGTGCGAGCGGATTTTGCGAAGGACCATCCTGACATCGTTGAAGGGCTTGTCGCGGGAATCTTCAAGGGAATGCGCGCCGTCAAGGATGATACATTCAAGGGACAGGCGATTCAATGGATGGCAGATGGATATGGGATGTCTGTTGACGACGTCAAATCAATGCTTCTGGATGCCCATTCAACGAATTTCGCTGAAAACAAGGAATTCTTCTTGAACGCCAATTCACCAACAAATTTCGAACGAACCTGGAAAAACATCACGTTCGTCTACAAGGAACTCGGTTTGATCGGAACCCCGACACGATTCGATGAAGTAATGGATTTCTCGGCTATCAAAGCACTCGACGCCAAAGGTCAGTTCGCCGACATGAAGAACGAAAGCATCACGACTTTCGTTCCGACGACGTATCAGAAACTCTCGGCTGAAAAACCGATCCTGACACAGACGATCCGAATCAACTTTTACCCGAACAGTTCCAACATCTTCGAGCCACAGCATGATGAATTCGGTAAACCGATCGCCAATACACTCTATGATCCCAGCGCAACCGCGACGCTCGAAACAGTCGCTCGGTTAGCCGGTCAGTATGAACGAGCCACAATCGCGGTCGTGGGCCATACCGATGGATCCATGAAAGGAAGGGCACCTCGCTCGGAAGTCGAGCGGCTGTCTTTGGACCGAGCCAATGCCGTTCGAACCGCTTTGATCCAGAAATACAAATTCGATCCGAATAAATTCATCGTTCAGGGAAAGGCATGGGACGAACCCGCGGATCAAGCAACTCCTGAAAATCATGCTCTGAATCGACGTGTCGAGATTTCGGTGTATCCACCTGAACAATAAACGCCATCATTTCTGCATGAACATCTCGAAGCGAATATCGGATTTCCTCGCGACACTCCGGGGACTTTTCATTCGTTCCGAAGCTACGAAAAGCAAAGTCGGAGCGCAGCCCCCCTGGTATGATCGTCTGTTGATCGTTCGCGAGGACCTGCAACCAAGTCTCAGAATCGTTCTCGGAATCATCCCCATCCTGCTCCTGATTCTGTTTTGGATCGTGATCACTTCCGGATCCGCTGAATCTAGACTCATATCTCCGCTCATTCTGCCGTCTCCGATCGAGGTTATCGGAAGTTTCAAGTCGTTATGGTTTGAGAAGGAACTCACCCGCAGCATCATCGCAAGTACGCTTCGTGTTCTGGGTGGCTTCCTTACCGGTTTAATCGTTGCGTTTCCACTCGGCATACTGATGGGCGCATTCACGAAAGTTCGAGCGCTGTTCGATCCGATTGCGGTATTCGGTGGCTATCTACCCATCCCGGCTCTCGTGCCTCTCACTCTGTCTCTGTTCGGTACGGGCGAGACACAGAAAATCATGTTTCTCGCACTCGCATTCTTCGTCTATCTGCTACCACTATTCGTGCGTGCGATTGACGGAGTCGACGAAACTTATCTTCGCACTGCATCCACTTTGGGAGCTTCGAGATGGCAGACGGTCCGATATGTTATGTTCGGTGTCGCATTCCCGGGTATCTACAACGCGATGCGGATGGGGTTCGGAATCGGTTGGACCTACATCATTCTGGCAGAGATGGTGGCTGCGGACCGCGGACTGGGACAAATCATCATCGTCGCTCAGCGCAGAGGTCCTCGTGAACATATCTATCTCGTGCTTGTCGTCATTGTCCTGATCGCGTATATCACAGATCAACTGTGGGTCAGGATTGGGCGACACTTGTTTCCTTATCAGGAGGAGTCATGAACCTGCCCGCAGGATCTTTCGCAGACCCGAAGCAAATTCCTACGGCGCCTCCGGTCATCGAATTCCGCGCGGTCAGCAAGGTCTGGAATCCCGGAACGCCCATCGCGTTTACAGCGATCAAGGACGTGACATTCTGCATCGAGGATCTGCCAGGAAAGGGTGAGTTCATCACGATTGTCGGTCCAAGCGGATGCGGAAAATCAACAGTTCTGGGGTTGATTGCAGGATTTCAGGGGGTTTTCCCGCCGACATCAGGCGATATCCTTGTCCGGGGCAAACCGATCTCAGGCCCCGGGATCGATCGTGGGATGGTGTTTCAAAAATACAGCTCATTCCCACATATGACGGTGCTTAAAAATGTCCGCTTCGGCATGGATCTCAATCGAGAATCTCTTGGTATGGATGAATCGAGCATCGATCGGGTTGCCCGTGAATGGATCGATCGTGTCGGGCTTCATGGTCACGAACTCAAATATCCTCACCAATTGTCGGGTGGTCAGCAGCAGCGGGTCGCAATCGCACGCTCGCTGGTACTCAAACCAAGGATCATCCTCATGGATGAACCATTTTCGGCACTGGATGAACCAACTCGACTTGACATGCAACATCTGATCATCGAGTTATGGCAGGAAGTCGAATCGACAGTGTTACTCGTCACACATTCGATTTCGGAAGCGGTCTATCTTGGTGATCGCATCTGGATCTTCTGCAAAGCGCCAGGACGGATTGCGCGGGAAGTCCGGGATCTGCCCGAGCCAGATCGGAATGTTGCCGCGATCGATTACCAGAAATCACAGGTTTTTATAAATGCCGTTGATCGCGTAGCCGGGGAATTCATGACAGTCGAAAGGAGCGGAGAATAGAATGCCTGCACCCGCTCTATCATATTGGGATTATATCAAGGCGGCTTTTCACCGGAAGATCAGATTCCCGCTTCTGGGCTATTTCCCCCTCAACAAATTGATCCTCGCCGGGTTCATGATTCTCGGATTCGGCCATGTCGGATTTTGGTTGTTGGGAATGGCATATGAAATCGCGTACCTGATGATGCTATCAGGAAGTGGATCGTTCCAAAAACTGATTCAGGGTGAACGATTGCTTGCTATCGAATCGCAGCAGGCAGTCCGTACGGACGAAGTTTTCAAATTGCTGGATGTCGATGCACAGACGCGCTATGCCCGCCTTGTGGATCAATGTCGGAAGATCGTTCAATCGTCTGCGGGAATCTCAAGATCGGTCAATCTGAATGATCTCAGTTCATCCGGTCTGAATCAGATGATCGCGATCTTTCTGAAATTGCTGCTATCGCAGCGCTACATCAAAGAGATGCTGGCACGAACTCAAAAAAACGTTCTGGAACGCGAGATTCTGGATCTCGAAACCCGCTTCGAAAAGATACAACCGGATTCGGCAATCGCCCGGAGCCTGAAGGGAACGCTGGATATTCAGCGAAAACGGTTGGATAACCTGACGAAAGCCTCCGAAAATCTGGCCTTCACGGAGGCTGAATTGAATCGTATCGAGATGCAGATATCACTTCTTGCCGAAGAGATGACGATTTCGACTGGGTCGGCTCAGATGACGGATCGAGTCGATAACGTCGTCGCATCGATTCAGGAGACGAGTCGATGGATGAGCGAGAACTCTGAGTTGCTCGGAGCAATGGACGCTCATGATTTACCCGTGAATCTGCTCGGAGAGGGTCGAGAAACAGACAAAGGTAACTGACGGAGGCGCCATGTCACTAAACGCACTGCCCTGTTGGGCCAACGAAATGCGACGGGTGTTCAAAGGAGACACGATTGGGCAATTCATCCTGACCGGTAACATACGTGACCTCGTTGGATACAACGATGGACAAAAAGATCAGTTCATTCCACTCCGTCAATTTATCTCGACCATCATGTTCCAGCCTTTCGAATGCGTGCTGATGTATGACAGAGGCAAGGGCATCCGAGTGCTGAAAGGAAACGATCACTTTTTCCGATTTCTAAAAGTCTTCGATTCATTTCATCGCACGAGTTTCTCATCGGATGCGGGTGTCATGGCGGACCCGCTTCGAACTTTGGAGAACCCGGGTCTGCTACCACGTGCTCCTGCGCAAGCTCTCGAATTGATCGATCGATTTCTCAACCACGTCGCAGTATCGAGCCGGAAACCGGATTCAACTGAGTTAAAGAGCGTCGCGGTTATAATCGATTATGCTAATTTTATCGTACCACGGGGTGAGTCGCTGTATATGAGCGGTGATATCGGGAATAATCTGATCAAGATCATGTCATGGGCTGAAGATCCAACGATCACGGTCTCCAACATTGCGACGATCATTCTGTCTGAAAACCTGCACGATCTCAGTGAATTCCTGGTGGAATCTCCCTACAGCGCCAAAATTCAGATTCCATTGCCCGATCAGAGTGAAATTGCTGCTTTCGTGGAACATCTCGCGGGAACGGAAACTGGTTTTCAATCCCTCTGTCCGGTCGCAATCCCTTTACTCGCCCAAAAACTCGTCGGACTGAGTCGCATCAATATCAAGGATCTCATTCTTCGAGCCCTTAGAAACAAAGAACCTATCACCATCGAGTATCTGACCCGGATCAAAAAACAGATCATCGAGAAGGAAGCGATGGGAAAACTTGAATTCATTGAAAGCAAACGAACACTCGACGATGTGGCCGGGCATGACGAAGCCAAGCAATGGTTGCGGGAGGATGCTGAACTGCTGCGACAGGGAGTGATGCGCGCAATTCCGATGGGATACCTGATCACAGGAAGAATCGGTACGGGAAAAACGTATCTAGTGCAGTGTTTCGCCGGAGAATGCGGCGTACCATTTGTCGAACTGAAGAATTTCAGGGAGAAGTGGGTTGGCGCCACCGAAGGAAATCTCGAAAAAATCTTTACGATCCTCCATGCTCTGGGACAAGTCGTCGTCTTTATCGACGAAGCCGACCAGGCGACCGGTAAGCGCGGTGGAGGAGACGGTGATTCCGGACTGTCCGGTAGAATCTATGGCATGCTTGCCAAGGAGATGTCGGATACAGAAAATCGAGGGAAGATCGTCTGGATTTTCGCCACCAGCAGACCGGATATGGTCGAGGTCGATTTGAAACGACAGGGACGACTCGATGTTCACATCCCTCTTTTTCCGCCTGAATCTGCCAAGGATAAACGTGCGCTGTTTATGGCCATGGCCCGTAAACTCAAACTCGATCTGAAAGAGTCCGACATTCCTGATTTACCGTTCGAACACCCGATCAGCGGCAACGAACTCGAAGGTCTTCTCGTCAGAGCCATCAGAAGGCACCACCTCCAGAAAAGTAAAGCGAAAAAGTCGCTCGCTGCGATCCTTAAGAACGTTGTTGAAGAGTTCCGGCCATCGGCACATACGGCACAACTGGAACTGATGGACTTGCTGGCGATCAAGGAATGTACGGATGATGTCTTTCTGCCCAAACGATTTCGCGAATTGGAAAAATCATTGGTAGATAACAGAATACAGGAATTGATGATTTCGACTCGATCCGCGAGATAAGGACATTCCGGATGACAATTGTCATTCTGATATGTTCGCGAACGGAATGGTGTGTGTTTAAAAATCTGGTCGAGTGGCGGGTACTTTCGGAAAACGATGCTTTTGAAACGATCGAGTTGCAATCCATTCATTTATCCGGTGTCTCGGTTATCTGCTGCCATTCCGGGTGGGGTAAAACAGCCGCAGCAGCCGCAACCCAATTCGTGATCGACCGATTCAGACCGGATCTGATCCTGAATCTCGGCACATGCGGGGGAATTCAAGGTCGAGTGAATCCGCATGGTCTGTACCTGGCAGCGCGAACGATTATGTACGATATTGTCGACAGAATGAACGATCAGGATAATGCGTTGTTATATTACTCATCAGAGATAACGCTGGATTGGCTGAAACCGTTTCCCGATCAGATCCGGGAAGCAACCATAGTATCCGCAGACCAGGATCTCGATCCAGTCCGGGTAAAAGAGTTGATCCGGAGATTTGATGCGCATTGTGCCGACTGGGAAAGCGCATCCATTTCATGGGTGTGTGCACGATCGGGAATTCGATGTCTCATCCTGCGAGGTGTCTCCGATATGGTGTCAACTTTGGAGGGCGAAGCATATGCGGATGCGACGGTTTTCAACAGCGGAACCGATAAGGTGATGGGAAAACTGGTACATTTGCTGAAGGATCTGCTAAAAACGATCGTGAACCGACTCGATTGCATTGTCAGCGCCAACAGGGAAAACGATCGCCTGCCCCGTCACTCGTGAGAGCTCGAAGTCCGGATCCATCCAGATTGACAATGTAAAGATCCCAACCCGATTTCTCACTTCGTCCTCGCGCAAAACACAATCGAGCGCCATCAGGAGAGAAGAAGGGATCATAATCGAACTCGTCCGTCTTCGTGATCCGTCTCAGTCCGGTTCCATCCGCGTTGAAAACCCAGATGTCGGATCGTTCGATCAGCCCTGCCGAGACATACGCGAGTTTCGAACCGTCCGCCGACCACTTCGCTCGACAGCCACCTGCGGGAGACAGTTTTTTTGATTCACCACCCACAATAGGGATGACATGAATCTGCCAGTTCGGAAAGAGTGTTGATCGGGTGGCATACGCGACGAGATCATCGGCGGGTGACACGTGGGGAACGACATCCGAATGCATCCCTCGGTGAGTCAGTTCCTGCTGGTTCGTGCCGTCGTGATTCATCCTGAAAATCTGTGATTCGCCGTTGCGGTCCGAGGAAAACACGATCATGCTCCCGTCCCTGGACCATGATGGGGATTCATCGCTGGCGGGATTATCCGTCAAGCGGGTCTGTTCCGTTCCATTCCGTCGCATCCTGAAGATATCCCAATTACCGTGTCGTCTGCTTTTGAAAACAATCCACTCACCATCCGGCGACCAGACTGGCATCTCATCGTCTTCCCAGTGATCGGTCAATCGGGTCAATCCTGTTCCATCCGGACGGATGTAAAACACATCGGTATTGCCGTTTCGAGTGCCCGAAAAGAGGATTCCATGAGGTGGGATATCAGGCGGATTGTTCGTGTGCGGCGATGGTGTCGCTCCGGAAGGGCCGGACTGGACGGGTGCGAGGACCGAGTGGATTTCCGCTGAAGCTGAACCTGCAAGAATACAGGACGCGGATAACAGAATGAGAACGACCGACAGTCGCACCAAGAAAGCACCTCCGAATTCCGATGTCACATGTGAGTGACTCACCTGAATTCAACGCCTTGAAGGGGATCCAGGTTCCAGATTTCGGTATGCTCAGCGTCACTTCCCGGCAAGATAGTCAGAAGGGGTGAAAGGGTTTCGAGTTCGAGCATGTCGGCGTTGACGAATACCTCGCATGTCGCGCCCAGATCCGGATACTCACCCGTCAGTACCGGGACGACATGCTTGCGAAATCGCCACCCCATATTGTCATACTGCATCTGGCAAGGGATCCGATGAAATCCGATCTTGAACGGTCTGTCGATTGAAGGATCGGAACGGACTGCAAAACAGTCGTCTTCTGTGATCAATCTGGGATCCCGCGGATCACTGTAAGGCCAGTAGATCAGAGCATGATTGGGAAGAAGATCGCGAGGGTGTTGACCGCGTTCGGGAATGGGTATCCGGGCCACTCCCCCTGCCTGCATGACGGTCAGGGACCAAAGCGCGCATCGGATCGCTTTCGGGGATTGATTGATCAATCGATGAACCAGACGAACCGAGCCATCCGGTTCTCCCGGGAAAATCTCGATCTGTCGGTCGCAATCGTCCGGTCGAGACGTTCGAGATGTGCAGAGAATGCTTCTCGATGTCGAGTCAAACCGGCAGGGTGTGTTGTCGGGGACATAGGTGAGAATCGGATCTTCCGGAGCGCGCCAGAGGCGATGACCACCGTATATATGCCAGATTCCATCATCCGGATCCGGAGGAATCCGACTGAATACTTTCAGCAGATTGGGTCCGTCTTTCGGCCCAAAATGCAGAATTCTGGGGCCAAAATCGAAATGCACACGCAGTTCCAGAGAATTCGTCGTGATCAGAACGGATCGCGTTGCATCCATCTCGAACTCGAACCCATCCAGTTTTCTCATAAAGATCTAACTCCTCGATACGATGATTCTCACGGATGCACACATATCAAAAAACCAGCAAATTCTGTATAGTAGGTTCGGTGATCACCCCGAGCGGTTCCGGGTGAAGCAGCGGAATTACCAGAGGCCAAGGAATGCTGGAAAAACTCGATTTGTCCCTGAAGTTATCCAAACAGGATTACAAAACGATCAGCGATCCCCTCGGCATGAGGATGTTCGATCTACAGCACCAGTGTCGGGCGGTCGGGATCCCGATGATCCTTCTCTTCGAGGGATGGGAAGCAGCCGGGAAAGGGCTGATTCTGAATCACCTCATCCGGCATCTCGATCCGCGAGGCTATAAGGTTCAATCCATTGAAAAACTCAGCAGGATCGATTCTGAGGGGCGGCCGTTTCTCTGGTCGAGCTGGATACGAACGCCTCATCGGGGATACATCACCATTTTCGACCGATCCTGGTATCAGCGAGTGCTGTGGGATCGGGTGGAAAGACGCCTTCCTGAATCGGAAGTTGCGCGAACGATGGCAGACATCAACTCCTTCGAACGCTGGATGGTGGACGACGGCTGCATCGTTTTGAAATTCTGGCTCCATATCTCGAAAAAAACGCAAAAGGCGCGTCTGGATCGAATGGCTTCCAATAAGTTGGAGTCTTGGAAAGTCGGTGCTGACGATTTCAAGCGGAATCGCATGTATAAAAAGCTGTATGCCGCTGCTGAAGAGATGTTTCAATTCAGTTCGACAACCGCTGCACCCTGGATCCCTGTGGAAGCTGAAGACAAGTATTTCGCTAGGCTCAAGGTCTATGAGCACATTGTGCGCGCGATGGAAACTGCGATCGATCGAAATCGGGTACAGATTCCGGTCACACAGAGTCTTCCGATCGATAGCATGCAGGAGATGAGAAGCGCGGAGATGGAAAGCCGGAGGCTACTCGATCAGATCGATCTCACGAAGTCTCTATCGCCTGAAAAGTATCGGGATCGACTGGAAAATCTACAGCGGACATTACGAGAAATTCATCACCGTATGTTTATCGAGAAGAAGGCCGCGATCGTGCTTTTCGAAGGATGGGATGCGAGCGGCAAAGGGGGAGCGATCCGGCGGTTGCTGGAGCCTTTGGACCCGCGCGGATTCAGTGTCGTTTCGGTGTCAGCGCCGACCCGTGAGGAAAAAATACATCATTATCTGTGGCGCTTCTGGAAGGAAATTCCCAGACAGGGATCACTGACGGTTTTTGATAGGAGCTGGTACGGTCGAGTTCTGGTAGAACGCGTGGAGCGTCTGTGTTCGATTGAAGAGTGGCGCCGAGCTTACCGCGAGATCAATGAATTCGAGATGATTCTCGATCATGTCGGAATTCCGATCGTAAAATTCTGGCTGCATATCGACATGGATGAGCAGATGAAGCGATTCGAAGCGAGGCGCTCATCGCCTCACAAGCACTGGAAAATAACGGAGGAAGATATTCGTAACCGAGAAAAATGGACCTGGTATGAGATGGCTGTTTCGGAGATGATTAAACGGACATCATCCACCTTCGCTCCCTGGCATCTCATCGCGTCAAACGATAAACTGCACGCACGTATTGAAATCCTGGAAATCGTCGTTGCAACGATTCACCGAGCTTTGAGCAGCACAATGGATGGAAAGGAACTGAACTCGAATGAACAAGGTCGTCGAGTCCTCTCGTAATTCGAAACAGCCTGATCAATCGCACACGGCCATGGATTCGGTGGATCTCAAACACACCTCGTTGTATGTGAACCGAGAAACATCGTGGTTGGAGTTCAACCATCGGGTTCTTGAGGAGGCGCTGGATCCCGAAACACCACTACTCGAAAAACTAAAGTTTCTTTCGATCTTCAGCTCGAATCTCGACGAGTTTTTCATGATCCGCGTTGCTGGCTTACGGAAACTTCAATCCGCAGGCATTTCGGACCCCTCAGCCGGTGATCAGGATCCGAGATTCCAGATCGAGATGATCGCCCGGAAGGTGCGTGAGTGTATCTCGATTCAATACCGGTGCCTTCAGAACGATGTCATTCCGAATCTCACTGGGATCGGTATTCAGTTTCTGACCGTCGATGATCTCACCGCCAACGAACGAAGAGATCTGAAGAGCCGTTTCATGAGTCATATTCTCCCCGTTCTGACTCCGTTGGCGGTGGATGCCGGGCATCCCTTCCCCTTTCTGGGGAATCTCCGCACGAATCTGTATGTGAGTTTCTCGGGTCCCGATGATGCCGACCCGGAGAATTCACCGTATGCATTCATCGAGATTCCCGGTGTCTTGCCGCGCCTGATCGAAGTCGATCGGGGGCCTGATTCGATATGTCTGGTGTATCTGGAAGATATCATCGAATCCCACCTCGATTATCTGTTCCCTGGGATGAAGGTCCGGGAGAGCTATCGTTTTCGAGTCACGCGGGATCTCGATTACGATCTTCATGAAAACGAAGTGATGGATCTTCTCCAATCCGTCGAAGCGGAACTGAAAGACCGTATGCATCAGAATGCGGTTCGGATTGAAATCGAAAGCAACGCTCCGGTTCATGTCGAAGCATGTCTGTGCCGGGCACTCTCCCTGCCGGCTGAACTTGTTTTTCGGATCGACGGCCCTCTCAACATCTGTTCGTTGATGAAAATATATGATTTTCCTGCTCCTCCCGTTTTTCGCGATCCGCCGTTCAATCCCCGGATTCCTCCGAGACTCGCCACGGATCGGGATATCTTTGCGGTGATTCGTGAGGGGGATATTCTTCTGCATCACCCGTTCGATTCCTTCGCGGTGGTTGCCGAGTTCATGTTTGCGGCCGCGGAGGATCCGAATGTCATGGCGATCAAACAGACACTCTATCGGACGGGAAAAGATTCACCCGTGATAGCGGCTCTAATTCGCGCCGCTGAAAACGGCAAGCAGGTGACGGCGGTCATGGAGTTGAAAGCGCGCTTTGACGAGGCTTCCAACATTGAATGGGCGAAGAAGATGCAGGATGCCGGAATCAATCTGGTCTATGGTTTCGTTCGATGGAAAGTGCATTGTAAAGCGACCTTGATTGTCCGGAAGGAAGGAAACGATCTCATACGCTACGTCCATGTCAGCACCGGGAATTACAACTCCACGACGGCACGCATTTACACTGACCTGGGACTGATGACCTGCTCGCCGGACTTCGGTCATGATGTGTCATCGCTGTTCAACGTCATCACCGGGTTTAACTCCTGGACGGGACACGATATGTTTAAACCGGATACGGTGACCTCCATGTTCAGAAGGTTCCTGCTTGCACCGGTTAACATGGAATCGCGGTTGATCGAGTTCATCGATCGGGAAATCAAGTGTGCAATAGATGGAAAACCGGGACGTATCATCGCGAAAATGAATGCGCTGACCGAACCGAAACTGATACGAGCCCTGTACCGCGCCTCACAGGCAGGAGTCAAGATCGACCTGATTATCAGAGGGATCTGCTGTCTCAGACCCGGCATCCCGGGTATCAGTGAGAACATTACGGTAACTAGTATCGTCGACCGGTTTCTTGAACATACACGCATCTATTACTTTCACAACGGAGGTAATCCGGAAATCTATTCCGGAAGTGCTGACTGGATGCCTAGGAATCTGTCACGGCGCGTCGAGATTCTCTATCCGATCGACAGTACGGTCATCAAATCGAGAATCATAAAGGAAATCTTGGGAACTTATCTTAAGGATAACGTCAAATCCAGACGAATGAACAGTTCCGGAACGTACGATCGTGTCCGGCCCAGCCCTGAAAAGCGACTAATACGCAGCCAGTCTCACTTGATTGCTATTGCACGAAAAGGAGGAGTCAAGTCGGCGCCATATGAAGAAGTTGTCAAGAAATTCGGACAACGCAAACAAAAGAAACAGCGTTGAATCCATAATCAAACATATTCCTGCAGAGAGTATCGATTCAGTCAGATGGATCGAAAACCATGTTTCGGTTCACTGTGCGGATCCGCGACATGCATTCCATACTCGAGATCTGGCACTCGGTCTGTTTGATGCGCTGCGGCAATTGCACGGTTATGAATCTAGACAGAGATTGATTCTTGAGGCTGCCTCGCTCCTGCATGACATCGGAATGACTCCAGGGCATGAAGACGATCATCACAAAATCAGTCGAGATATCATCCTGAGTCTCGAGATGCCCGGAATTCACGGCAACGACCGGATTCTATGTGCACAAGTAGCGCGTTTTCACAGGAAGAGTGAACCGGATCGTGAGAAACACAAGACTTTCACAAGACTGGCATCGGAAGAACGTCTATGCGTGCAATGGCTCTCCGGGATACTTCGAGTTGCGGACGGATTGGACCGTTGTCACATCGGATTGGTTGATAGACCGACCATCGTTTTGACATCAGCTGAATGCCTTATTCGGATCCAGTCGAGGCAAGCGGTTTACGAGGCAGAGGCAGCGACTCGGAAAGGTGGTTTACTGCAGACGCTGATGGGACGGAAACTGACGATTCTCTTGAATGGGCCTGGAGATAGACCATGAGTGAAGCTGAAAAGAAACTCGAAATTGAACTGAAACTTCAGATTAGCAGTGAAACGCTCGGAACAGAAATCATCGAGTTTCTTCAAACAATCGGGTATCGACTCGGAGCGGATCAGATCGGAAAGCATACCGACACCTATCTCGATACCATCGATTGGAAATTGTTTAAAAATCGCATGGCCTTGCGATTACGCAAGAAACAGAATGTTGTGAGGATTACGATCAAGGGCATGGCTGAGGTTGTGGATGGGGTCAGTCGGCGGCTCGAGATCGAACAGGACACTGGTGTTTCGATTCTGAAATCGATGGAACTTCCGGATGGCGAGATCGCTGATCTGATCAGAGAAATGATCGAGGATAAAAATCTCATTCCGCATCTGATGATCCGAACCGAGCGAGTGGAATACCCCATGACATGTCCGGATGGAACGACCCTGTCGGTTGTATTGGATCGCTCGCAATTCAGTTCGATATGGATTGAAGGTAGCCCATGGAGTTCTCCGAGGCACGAATTCGAAGCAGAACTACTGAACGGAAACGCAAGTCAACTCGAGTTGTTACGCGATACCCTTATTGCCCGTTTTGGCCTGCTCCAATCCAGTGGTTCCAAACTTGAGTCCGCCATCCTTCAACTCGGTCTCATGGGCCCTTCGAAACTCACTCCGATCCATTTCATCGTCCAAGCGGATGATCGAATGAATTGGGCCGCCAGGAAGATACTGAAGCATCAATTCGAACGATTTGTGCAATTCCGCAATGGTGTCCTTCATGAATTGGATGTCGAATGTGTTCATCAGGCGCGTGTCTCGGTCAGACGAATGCGATCCGCACTCAAGCTATTCAGAAACTGTTTCTCTGCAGGAATGACTCGATATTGCAGGAAGGAACTTGCCTGGATCGCCAGAGAACTCGGCAAAGTCCGGGATCTGGATGTCATGTTGCAACGGATTGAATCCATGAAGGAAAAGCTGAAGTCAATATCGAAACTGTCACTTCGAATGGTCACGATCATGGCAGAGTCAGATCGACAAAAGCACCTGAAGGAATTGAAGATCAGGCTGACATCCATGCGATACTCCATATTCGTCAAACGGTTCCGTGTATTTCTCAGCCAGACGTCCGATATCGGAGAGATGAACGGGGTATCCGAGTCACCTGTGCATGAGATGGCGCCTCTTCTGATTCTGAAGCGATTGAAGAAGGTACTTGCCACCCGGCGAGCGCTCATTCGGGAACCCGTGCCGGAACTTTTCCATCTATTGAGGATCGAAATCAAGCAGTTACGCTATGCGTCTGAATTCCTTTCGGGAGCTCTGGGTGAAAATCTGGACGCCTTGGTGAAGAAGCTGATCGAGTTGCAGGATATCCTAGGCAACATGCAGGATACGGTGTTTATTCAGGAAGTCATAATCGGGTACAAAGAAAAAATCCAAAGCAAACGCAGCTCGGATAGAGTATTGTTCGATATCGGCAGGATTTACCAGTTGCAGTATCAGGATTTTGAGAACCTGCGGAATGAGTTTGAATCGAAGTGGCACGAATCATTCAACCGAGCGACACGGCGTGCTCTGCGCTCTGAGCTGGATTCTCGGTTGATTGTTCCGAGGACAGAGCAGATTATCGACGGAGACCCGACCGACATGGAGTTCAGCTTTTGAAAAACACGGTGTGGTGGATCGTCGCGGTATTATTGACGTTGATTTCGGTGATCTATCAGAGGAAGACCGGACCCACGTATCCCCTGAAGTATGAGATCCGGCTGGAAGGTCAAACCTGGAGCGGGAAACTCCTCAGAAGTCACAGTTCGACTAGTGATCTGGCTGTTCGCATCAATTTTCCGAAAAAGATGTCGGCGCGGATTTCATGGAAAGAGTATCCGAGCGATAGGGCCTGGAAGACGATCGAGATGGAGCGGGAGGGGGCTTTTCTTGTCGGTACAATTCCTCGGCAACCTGCCGCCGGGAAGGTGCATTACTATGTTGAAATTTTGAGTGGCGATGCCACGATCCGGTTACCGGATGTGATCGCTCGGTTCAAGGGTGATGTGCCAGCAATCGTTTTAATTCCTCATATCATACTGATGTTCGCTGGGATGCTCACATCGAGTAAAGCCGGCATCGATGCTCTACGAAACAATGGAAATCCCGGGCGACTGACGGTAATCACTTTCCTATTGCTTGTCACCGGTGGATTGGGATTCGGATGTATCGTTCAGTACTATGCCTTCGGGCAGCCTTGGACCGGATGGCCGGTCGGTTACGATCTAACCGATAACAAAGTAGCTGTTGCGTTGATAGCATGGCTGGTTCCTCTGGGTCTTCATCTGAGCCGGAAAGAACCACGATACTCCGTGATTGTCGCATCGGTGTTTACTTTGCTGATCTTCCTGATTCCCCACAGTTTGATGGGTTCTGAATACAATTATTCCGATTCGAACTGAGCTGTCATACGATTGATCGGACGAATTTCCGCAATTTTCTGTTTGTGCTCATTTTGAGATACTGAGCGAAAAGAACCATTATGCAGGGGATTGAGAATTATTCGAATCAATAAAATGACCTCGACAGGTGATATTGGACAAAATGGTATGAAAATCGCGCTTTGATGCGCGAAGCGCGTCGATTTATCTTGATTTTTCGGGGCATACAGTTAAAATTATTGAAAGGTTTGTGCGAATAAAACTATTGCAGGAGGGTTTGAAGATGAAGACAAGTTTGCGGCATAGCTGGTTCCTGAGCGCACTGTTACTCGTTTCGCTCGCGACATCTGGCTTTGCGTATGACAACACATGGCGCGGCCCGAGCGGATTGTTCAGTGTGGTATCGAGCGACACAATCGGCGCGGGCAACTTCGCGATCAGTTTCTACTTCAACAATCTTGACCGCGAAGCCAACTTGTACGGTCTCGACGATGAAATCTACTCGCTTGATTTCTCGTATCTCACCCTGCCGGTAGCTTACGGAATCATGGACAGATTCGAAGTTTCACTTGCACCATCGTATCACATGTTCCGCCGTGAGGGGATCAATTCAGATACCGGAGTCGGTGATATCTGGTTGAATTTCAAGGCGTCGGCCTTGATTGAAGAGGACATGGGATTCGGATTGGGTGGTTTGGTTTATGCAAAACTCCCGACAGCCGATGAAGAAAAAGGCCTCGGATCGGGCGAAGCTGATTATGGCCTCGCTGTTCTGGGCAGCAAGCACTTCGATAAACTCGGGCTGCACCTCAACATCGGTTACACCATCATCGGCGAACCAGATGGCGCGGATTACGATGATCAGCTCAGCTACGGCCTCGGAATGGACTACAACGTCCTTGATAATCTCGCTATGATTTCCGAACTCACCGGTGAGACCGCATATGATTCCGCTATGAACAAAGATCCCATCGATCTGCTCGTCGGCGCTCGCTACTGGATGCCAAACGGTCTCGTGCTCGGTGGAGGCGTTCGCTACAATCTGACAAATGAAGACGGCAACTGCCCTTGGGGCGGAATCGTCCAGATCGGATTTTCGACAGCCAAACGCACCGTTGTTCCGCCGGCTCCCAAGGTTGTGCCCGAATTGATCTGTGAAATCGAATCCAAGGAAGTCGTGGAAGGCCAATACACCCGTGTGAAGGTACTTGCTAAAGGATTTGACACAGCGACCCTTACATACGAGTGGAAAACCACCGGATGCAAACTCGAAGCTGATGGCGCGACAGCCAAATTCATCGCGGAAGGCTGCGCCCCGGGATCCTATGTCATTACTTGCATCGCGAAGGATGGCAAAGGGAATACCGCGGAATGTTCCAGTACCGCAAAAGTGATCCAGCAGAAACCGGAAAAGAAACTTACAAAACTCGATCTTCCGCTGGTACCCTTCAAGAAGGGCGTTCGGGTTGACAACGTCGCCAAAGCGATTCTCGATGACATCGCCGTCAAGATCAAGCAGTATCCGGATACAAAAGTTACACTCAAAGGTTACACCGACAGTCAGGGATCCGACGATGCCAACCAGAAAATCGGTCTCCAACGAGCTGAAAACGTCAAGAAGTATCTTGTTGAACGCCACAAGATCGATGGCGGACGCTTCGTTGTCGAAAGCGGCGGTAAAAACGATCCGATCGGCGACAACAAAACCGAAGCCGGACGGAAAATGAATCGTCGTGTGGAAGTCATCATGATGGTGGAGCAGTCAGCGGAATAACACCTTTCTTGGCTCCTGAATACTGATGAACATGGGACGGAGAGCATTTCTTGGAATACTCTCCGTCCTTTTTTTATTTCTCGGGATAACGACTGTCGCCCCACCTCCGACAACTGCCTCTGTTTCGTCGATCGGACCTCCAGGAGGAGCTATCCGATCGATAGCTGTTCTTCACGATAATCTCATTCTTGCCGGTTCATTTCACGGAAAGCTCTTTCTGACAAATGACGGTGGCCAGCAATGGCTCGAAATATCTCCAGACTATCTCCGAAAAGACCATGTCATCGAGGACATCCTGGTACAGGACGAAGGACGAGCTGTTTTCATTGCCGTGCGTTCAATGAAAGATGGCTTTCTGATGCGAGCCCGTTTCGAGATCCCCCCCTCGTTCGAAACCGTCGTCACGACCGACTGGCAGAAAATGCTGAATGGCAATCGAATCCGAAGCATCGCAGTTTCCGGGGAGACCCCTCCATCCATCTACGCTGGCACCGATGAACGAGTGTTCATTTCAACCGATGATGGTCAAAACTGGACCATCTCGACATTCCCATTTCCGGATCCACAGATCGAATCTCTGGTGATTGATCCGAACAACCCGGACATATTGTATGCCGGAAGTTGGCAACGGCCTTTCAAAAGTCTGAACCGTGGAAAGACATGGCAACCGATTCACTCCGGGATGGCACCTGACAGCGATGTGTTCGCTATGGTTTTCGACGCGCATCAGGCATTGTATGCAGGAACATGTGGTTATGTTTATCGCAGTGAAAACCGGGGAGTCAACTGGACCAAGCTGCAAAAGGGATTGAAAAGCAAGCGCATGCATGTTCTGAAAACAACACCTGAAGGTGATTTGATTGTGGGAAGTGATAGCGGTGTTTACCTTCTGGATCAAAGTGAGATGATCTGGAAACAGATTGTTGACAACATTATCATCCATGACATCGATTTCTCACAAGATCATCAGATGATCTGCGCGACCGAAGGACATGGGTTGATTCGCGTGAGCTATCCTTCTGGTGAAGTGACGCATATCAATCTTGGAATCAATGCATCCTCTCCAGTTCGAGTCTTTCGTAACTCCGACAACAACCTTGTTGCGGCCATCATCAATCAACATGGAAGCAATGGAATCTGGATCCGGCAAGGGTTGAACTGGGAGAGGCTTCAACTGGACGGTCTGACGTCTGAAATCCAGGACATTCATTACGCAAATGGCGTTTACTACATCGGAACCCCGCAAGGATTGTTCATCTATGCCCGAGATGAATCCGGTTGGTTTCATGTTCAACTCCAAAGCGGGAAGTCGATTACACGAATCTTCTTTGAAACCAGAAACTCGATCCTGATCGCCACGACTCCGGAAGGACTCCTCACCATTGACCTCAGGACATCGGCATCCCGAATCCACACAGAATTGAAAGATACTAAGATTCTGAGTTTATGGGCATCGCCGCAGCCTAACGGACCGATTCTAGTAGGAACCATCGATGGATTGATGCGGTTCTATCCTGATACATCCTCCTGGGTGCGGCGAGCGCGTCAGATTGAAGGAATCCCGATATATGATATCATCTCGCACCCAAATGAATCCGTTATGTACCTCGCAACCGGCGACGGAATCTACCAGACGGATAATCTCGGCGATACCATCGGGAAACTGATCGATGGTTTCCCGGATCTGGCATGTATCGCGATAGCGCGATCGAATACAGGTTTTGCTGCCTTGTTCGCGAGCGGTGACGTGTTCCAAAAGCGGGTCGAGGCGACACGCTGGAGTTTTCTTGATCGGATTCGGGATCATGCGTGGTACATAGCCCGTTTTGACGATGATCCGTCTGTTTACATCGGTACTGACGGAGCGGGACTACTCAGATTGATTTCAGACGATTCGAGCACCGATTCCGTCAATCCAACCTGAGCAGACATGCATGTGCGCTCATTCCGGCACCGAATCCGACCACCACACAGTAATCACCGGTTTTCATTCCCCTCTCCATCAGATGATCCAGTGCAAAAATCGTTGTTGGAGATGACATGTTACCATGGTCCCTGAGAACTTTTCTTGTCGCTTCCATGGTACTTTCCGGCAGTCCCAGGAATCGTCGAACAGACTCGATCACTTTTTCTCCACCCGAATGCATCGCCCAGTGGTGCACATCTGTCGGATCCAGGCCACATGGTTCAAGGAGCGTCCGAACAACACGCTCGACTGCACGCCCCGCAATCTCGGGAAGATCCGTCGACAACTGATTATAAAGTTGTCCGCTTTTATAAATGTATCGAATGTCATCTCTGTGTGCAGCATCAAGGAAACTCGCGAAGTTCACGACATGCAGCCCGTGGTCGATTCTCTCCACGCATATAGCGGCAGCTCCATCTCCAAAAAGAGCGTTTGAGATGATCAAACTCAGATCATCGCCCATCTGAAATGTCGCAGTGCAGATCTCGATGGATACCGACAGAACACACGAATCAATTCCATCATCGTCCGGAATCATCTGCCGAACAAGTGCATCCGCGAGTTGCAGATTGGGAATAGCACCACCGCATCCCGCACCGACGAGATCGTACAAACGCACACTTGGATCGAGGTGTAATCGTTCCGAAAGGTAGGTTGATAATCCCGGACATATGTAACCTGTGCATGTATTGACAATCAGTGCCTTGATATTTTTCAAGGCTTTACCACTCTTCGACAGCGCATTTTGTAATGCCTGGCATCCGAGGTCGACCGCCCAGCGGGTGAAACGAGCAATCTTTTCATCCTGATCTTCCTCAATCGGCTCATCCGGTCGATCCATGGCAAACGATCGTCGCTGAATACTTGGATGCGAGAACACACGATTCATGATTGCTCGATTCCGCGGCGACAGCTGAGATCCGAAATGTTCCAACATCAGGGATTTCGCCTGCTCCTGAGTCATCTGCAGGGGAGGAGAAGCCGTCCCAATGCCTGATATTCCAACAAACTTCATATTGTTACTCCGAGTGCGCGCATCCATCGCTTCAGTCGACTTGTGTATCGCCATAGAGGAGGATGCAGGCCGAACCGTCCTGCCATATAATGAATTCTACGAATTGTGGCGGCTGAAATCGAGGTCGAATCTATCACGTTCGGAAATCGCTCAGCCAGGTTGCGGATCGTGCGAATGACATAGTCGATATCCAGATCCGGGTTGAAGTAAAAACGAGTGTCGAGTGGTTTTCGCTCCAATGAGTCTGCTCGGGTCATCGCATCGATCTCCTGTATTCTTGTGCCCGGGTAGACTCTCACCCCGACCGTGATAAACACCGGATCAGTCGGTCGAACCGCTTCCTGTATGAATCGAATGGTTTCATCGAGTGTTGAGGCGGTTTCCTGAGGTCCACCGACAAGAAAGATCCACATACAAGGGATTCGAAAGTTCCGGAGCATGGAGGCCGTTGACCACAGATCCTGGGCTTTAAAGTCTTTTCCAAGTCCTTCCAGCACACTGTCGGCTGCACTCTCTGCGGTGATTCCGATCCCGCGGAATCCCGATCGATGCATCATATCGAGCAGTTCCCGATCGAGATAACCTGGATGCAGATCCAATGCGGTTAACCTCAGATCAATTTTGCTGCGAATGATCGATTCGCAAATCTGTACCGCATGTTCTCGAGGTGCATTGAATACATTATCGACACACTCGAAATCATTCATTCCATGATGGAGCATCCGCTCGAATGCAGACGATACATCACCTGGATCAGCAAGCAGGTATTTTCTCCCCTCGATAGCGGGATAGGTGCAATAGGTGCAGTCATACTGACATCCGCGCTTGGTCTGAATCGGAATAGTCGATCCATGGTGTCGATATCGCTTCCAGTCGATCCAGGCGAACATGTCAGGGAAAAGCGACATATCCGGTTCAAGTTGTTCGGCAGAGTAAATTCGAGGCTCATGTGCAATGGATCTGTCACTGATCACCTGATCCAGAAACGGTGCCAGATCACGATCACCGCTCCCTTCGAAGGCGTAATCTGCTCCGAGTTCACGTAGCATTTCCTCAGGAGCGATCATGACTCCTGATCCGCCGATACAGATCGGTGCATCGGTTAGTGATCGCGCTGCCTGTACCCAGCTTCGTATTTCTGAGATAAAATGCACCGGATTCTGGAAATCAATATTGTCGATGTTCCGAACGGAAAACCCGATGAGATCCGGGTTGAAATCAGAGATGATTCGTTCGATAGATTTATAAGGCGATCGATCGAAGGTGAGATCGAGCAGATGGGAGATATGACCGAGTCTGCGAGCAGTCTCGGCAATCATGCATGCACCGATGGGAATGACCGGAACAGGCTGACGATATCGATTGGAATTGATGATCAGCAACCGCATCGGGATCTCGTGAACGTCAATGCTCATCTCCAACTATGTGTAAAGATCCTTCAAGCGCTTCCCGCATTCGTATCAATTCCGATCCCGGTGCGGCTAGTTCCGGAGCTCGATCCCGAACCCGGTCAATTTCCGTGATGGCATCCTGATATCTTCCCGTTTTCGAGAGCGTATTGATCAGATTCAAACGTGCGATGAGCATATCTGGAGCAAGCTCCACGGCCCGCTGAAATGCGGCAATGGCATCATTGTTCATGTTAAGTTGAACCTCCGAGTATCCAAGATTGAGCCAGGCATGCGGTAGATTTGGATGTTGACTCACGGCGAGCAGCAGTGTCCTCCGGGCTTCTTCATATTCATGGTTTAAAAGCAACGCCTGTCCCAGATTGACGTAGACGGTCCAAGATTGCGGTTCGATGGAAAGCACCTTCCGATATTGCTCGATAGCTTCATCGTTTCGTCCGGCATCAAGCAGTGCGTTACCGAAGTTGTTGGCTACCTCCCAGGATCCCGGATTCAATTCGGAGGCGCGTTGATAGTGTTCGATCGCCTCATCGAGTCTCCCCAGGGCCTTCAGTGTATTGGCCGTCGTCATCTGAATCTGCCAGGCAGTAGAATTGATGGTCGACGCCTGTGCTGAAACGGCGAGTGATTCCTGGAAATTGCCCAGTTTGTAATATGCGTTGGCCATGTTGTTCAGTGTTTGCCAGTTGGAGGGGTTCTCTGCATGCGCGATGCGGAAATGCTGCAGTGCCTCGGAGTATTCATCGAGCTCCATCAGGATATTCCCGAGTTCGTTCTGTGACTCGATTTCGTTCTTCCTTAGCTTGACGGCCTTTGAATAATACTCTCTTGCTTTTGCGTAATCCTTCTCGACCCTGCCGAAATACTCTCCGAGGCTGATTGTTGCAAGAAAACTGTCCGGTCGAATCTGAATGTTATGTAAAAACAGGTCTTTCGTGCTCCTCCAATGCACACTCTGATCAAGACTCCGCAGCGCCAACAGTACGCAGAACAACGTCATGATCTGCCTTATTCTGCGCCCCTCGAACCGGTTCATCAAATCCGCTCCGATGATGCCTGCCCCGACAAGGGCGGTATACGCGTACCGATCCGCCACTGTCGAATAGAATTGAAACCCGAACGGGACCAGTCCAAGCACAGGAATCAAGCCCGTCACCCAGAGGAGCATCCCGGATTTGAGCGTTCGCGACCTTATGCGAAACCAGAGTCCGACCATTGTTCCGAGCACGAGAAAGTGAGTCAAGTGTATTAGGGGATCGAGATGAAGCACATACGCGGGTGTCCGTCCGTAATCCGGCACGAGGCCAAAGGGAAGAACGCTCTTGATCAGATAAAATACGATCGCATCGAGAGCAGCAAGGATACGGGCGAAGAATCCGGTTTCAATACCGGCGAGTATTTCCGACTGAGTCGATCGTGTCGTCAGCACGATTGCGGCAGACAGAATGAGGGCAGCTCCGATAGAAGCAATTGTACGTCTGTTCGCGAGAATCTTCAGATGTGCGGCAACGACCGTCATGGCTAATGGAACAAACACCGCTGAAGGTTTGGATAACAGTGCAAGCACGAACAGCAGAAGCGAAGAGCCATCACGATAGAAAGAAGTCTGCTTCCGATTCCCGATCCAGATACACAATGCGCTCAGACTCAGTGCAGAGGACAGGAGATCCCGGAACCCGGTGATCCAAACGACGGATTCGACCTGCAGCGGGTGGCATGCAAATATCATTGCACCAAACGGAGCTGCTCGAGCACTCTCAGTCAGGCTCTTGATGAGACGATAAACCAGAATTGTGTTTATTGAATGCAGGAGGAGGTTCGCGAGATGGAACGGCCAGGACGGAAGCCCGTCGGGATGATCGGAAACAGCGAACAGCCTGGCGAAATCCACGACGATTGCCCAGAGTGAGTAACTCACTGGAATATACATGTTCAGGACAGGCTTCACCCAGAACTCTGCGATCTGCGGCACAGCTCGCGGATAAAACAGAGGGTTGTTCAGAATGTTTTCATGATCGTCATATTGCAGGAAATCGAAAAACAGCGTTGGAGCGAACACCAGGAAAGTCAGACTTCCGATGATGAACCAGACCGGAACCGATGATGCTCTCATACCGTCACTTCCTTGAATGAGGCGACGAGTTCCATTAAAATGCCTCACTGATGATCGCAAGGATTATCACTGAAAGGAAGAAAAAATGAAAGCGTACACGATCGAGCATACTCTCGTCAGGATCCTGATGCTTACCCTGCTATCCTTGTTTGCTGTCAGTTCCGTATTCGCAGATGAGCAAGTCGGAACACCGACCACACGACTCTACCGACTGGATATTCCGGATCAATCCCACACACAACACCTCGATGAACTCGATACAGAAGCGCTCATATCTGAAGAAGCCGCTCTATCCGCAGCTGGATGGCCGTCACGGATTGGCGTAAACCGGCCGGTTTTCGGACCCGTATTCTCCGATGGTGAATCAACCCAGCTCGACGCGTCTCATTCACTCTGGAGGTATTGCATTCATTCTCCGGGAGCGCTCAAGATGCGTGTCCATTTCACAGGATTTTCGCTCAACGAAAATGATCGTGTCTTCGTTTTTTCTCCGAACTCCCGAGAACTTGAAAGTTACTATTTCGAGCGACAGGGACCGAACGGAACCGGTGATTTCTGGAGTTGGGCAACTTTGGGCGATCGGGTCATCATAGAGTGGATAGGCACGCCCGACTCGGATTCGTCACTGCCTTTTTCGATCTCAGAGATCAGTCATGCATATCGCGATCCGATCGGGACATTCATCTCTGAAAATTCTCGTGAGGGGAACTGCCACAACGATGCGACCTGCGACACTGCATATCGCCAGCAACGTGACGCCTCGGCATACATCGAGTTCAACGATTCCGGTTGGTATATCTGTAGCGGCACGATGCTCAGCAATACGAGTCACGACCTGAGACCGTTTTTTATTACGGCCAATCACTGTATCTCGACTCAGCCCGTCGCTGCGACAATCCAGGTGTTTTTCTACTATCACACCTCCACATGCAATGCAGGCAGCGCAGCTGTCGGCGCATCCCGAAATGGTTCCAATCTCCGTGCCACACGCAGCGATTCCGATTTCTGCCTTCTCGAACTGACCTCGTCCAACTTCACAAATGTCTATTTTTCGGGCTGGGACACAGAATCCGTGGCATCAGGCGAAGCCGTGACTTCGGTTCATCATCCAGATGGAGCTTACAAGCGCATTTCATACGGATCGCGAACGTCATCTTCTTCGACAAATATGTGGGAAGTCGTTTGGAACCGCACGTCCCGACCTGGGGTCACCGAGCCCGGTTCATCGGGTGGTGGTCTTTTCCGTGATTCGACGCATCGATTCATCGGGCAGCTATATGGCGGTGGATCATCATGCCAGCAGCAGAGTTCACCGGATATCTACGGAAAGTTTACCCGCTCCTACACAAACGGGAATCTGGCCACATGGCTCGGGAATGCGACCACGTGCGATGGCGTGTATTTTTCTTCCGGTGCGACTCCGACTCCTGCCTCCACACCCACACGTACACCGACACCCTTCTGGACCAGTACCCCCAAGCCGACCAATACGCCGATCCCTTCCTTGACCCCCACACCAACATGCTCGACAACAGGATGTACGCTCGTGATTCCATCGGTTTTCTTCAAACCCGGTGAAACGTTCAGTTGCAGCGTGAGAATCTGCAATATGACGGGATCAACCTTGAGCGGGACCCCGGTATTCGTCATTCTGGACGTGCTGGGCGAGTTGTTTTTCGCACCCAGTTTCAACTCATTCGATTACTTCACTCAGAACCTTCCCCCCGGCCCCACGACGCTCGCAGTCATCAATCCCTTCATCTGGCCGAGCGGAACCGGTTCATTCAATGGAGCCGTTTTTTATGCGGCTCTCACCGATCCGAGCATGACGTCGATCATCGGGAATTACGATTCGTTCAGCTTCGGTTGGGGACAGTAGAAAAGGCGGTAACGGACTATGAAAATCTATATCTCGGTAGACATTGAGGGTATCACGGGAGTCATTCACTGGAACGATACGGACAAGGACTCCAAGGGTGATTATGAATACTTCAGGAAAATCATGGCAGGGGAGGTCAATGCCGCGATCGAGGGAGCATGTGAAGCCGGAGCGACTGAAATTGTTGTGAGAGATGCGCATGGCAATGCACTCAATATCCTTCCGACCGATCTCGACAAACGTGCAAAGTTGCTTCGTAACTGGGCGGACAGTCCCATCTGCATGATGGAAGGGATCGATTCATCATTTCATGCTGCCATGTTCATCGGTTATCATGCACGAGCGGGAGTGATGAATGCGACCTTGAAACACACTCTGACCGGAAAATACCGGCGGATTCTGATCAACGATCTCGAATGCTCCGAAGCAGCCATCAGCGCATTGATTGCGGGTCATTTCAATGTACCGGTTGTTTTAATCGCAGGGGATCGGGCGTTATGCGACGAGATTGCAGGCAGATGGCCTCAGATTACAACCGTCGCGGTGAAGGATGGCATCGGTGAAGCATGCCTTAATCTGCATCCGGAAGTCAGCCGTGAGAAAATTCGCGCCGGAGCACAAAATGCCGTCAAACGCTGTACCGCTCAAAAACCGATTCGGATGAATGCTCCATTCGTCCTTCGCGTCGAATATCATAAGGAATCCGATGCATCTCGCGCACGCTGGTTCCCGGGAGCGAACCGCTTGGATGCCTACACCGTTGAATACACAGCGAACACTATCCCCGAAACGTTAACTTATCTGTATTTCTGCTAGAAAGGACACTATGAACCAGCAATACGATGATCTCAAACACCTTATCATCGATTCTCTGAATCTAGATGATATCTCTGCAGATTCGATTGATGTCGACGCCCCTCTATTCGTAACCGGCCTGGGTCTCGATTCCATCGATGCGCTCGAATTGGCGGTCGCGATTGAGAAAAAATACGGGATCAAATTGAAAATGGATCCTGACACAAAGAAAAAATTCTATTCGGTGAAAACCCTCTCTGAGTTAATCGAATCTCTGAAACAAAACACCTGAAGCACGGAATGCTGTCGGGATTTGTCGCAGGACTGTTGAGGGGTGGGATCATTTCAATCCTCCTGGTCTACCCATTTCTGGTCTACTTTGCCGTTTCCAGAGGATTTATTCGCATGGCTGGCGTGATTGTCGTCACAGCCGCGATCCTGCACTTGCTCGCATCCTCCCGAGCGAACCATCGGTCCGTTCTAACCGTTGCGTTTCAAACTACCGGAATCATTCTGCTCGCTGCCATGTCCGCCATCTTTGAAACACCGATCTTCATCCTGCAACTTCCAGTGTTCATCTCCGTTTTTTTGCTTGTCACCTTCATGTGGTCTCTCGGACATCCCCCCTGCATGATTGAACGGTATGCTTTGCTGTTCAAAAGGGAGTTTAGCGATGAAGAGCGGCTTCATCTGAAAAAAACGACCTACGTGTGGGTCATCTTTTTTGTTCTCAACGCGTTGATCACCGAATTGATCATCATGATGGGAAAACTCGATTGGTGGGCACTGTACGCAGGATTCATCTCGTATCTAATCATGGGTGGGTTGTTTGCAACTGAATATATCATCCGGCGGATCCGATTCAGGGAGTATCAGAACCATATTGTCGATCGTCTCATCCGATGGGTGGCTGAAGGCCGTGATGAGTAAAAAAGCGCTCTACATCAATTGCAGCCCAAGTGGCAACAACAGTGGCAGTCATCAGATCGCTCGGTATGCCGCGCACTTTATCGATGCTGAGCCGACTTGGATCGGAGTCAGTGATTTGATACCGGATCAGTCCGGCCGCTTCCGACAACCGATTTCCAAGCACTTTATCGATGCGATTGCCACCTCCGATCTCATCGTTTGGACATTCGGTGCGCATGTCGGATTTGTTCCCGCCCTGGCAAAACTGCTTTTCGATCAGTTGTTGCTTGAGACGGATGCGGAGCTCTTCAGTGGCAGGCTGGCAGCCGTGGTCTGCACGTCAGGACGTCTACATGATGATGTCGCGATCCGCCGTGTGGGGATCGTGTCGGAATGTCTGGGAATGTATTTTATCGGCGGAGTGAGCATTCTCGGAAACTCAGGTTTATATTATGAAGAAGAGGAAATTTCAGAGTTAAAGGCAAGACGCTTTGCCTCAATGGTCAATATTGCTCTGGGCGCGGATCGATCACCACTTGCTGCGATAGATCCGAGAGATCGAATAGATATGAGTCCCCTCAAGCGACGGCCTGAGGACCGCAGCTCACCTCATCCGACTCATGATCTGATCACACTCGAATCACCGCTGATACTGACAGCATTCGATGAAACAAAGGATGCCTGGGGACAGTGGTGGATTGAGATGGTGCAATCGAGACTTGCAAACCGACCCGAGCGAATCGATCTGTCGAATCATCAGATTCACCCTTGCACGGCCTGTCTTCTGTGTAATCAATTCAATCATGGAGCTTGTGTCATTCGCGATAAAACAGAGGAGCTTCGAAAGGTTCTGCTCCAAGCGAAAACTTTGATCGTTGTCACGCCGATCAGCGCGATGGGTGAGAGTTACTTCCTGAAGGTGTTTCTGGATCGACTATGGGTGGATATCCACCAGCAGGGATTCAGTGGTCGGAAAGTGCTACTCGTCAGTTATGGAGGAGGACGCTGGACCGAAACCGTCACGCGTTACCTCGAACGATGGATGACCCTGATGGGCATGCGAGTGATCGGATCCATATGCGATACCGGTTTGCCGAGAAACTGGACGGATGTGTTGGATTTTGAACTTAATATGATGAGATGCCTGCATCCGGAAGATCAACCGTTTGAGGGTGATTTCGAACATGAGGCGGATCTCGCCGGAATCCATATGCTTGTGTATCGGTGGGGACATATTCTTCGGAACGACTATCGACATCTCATCCTGCATCATCATGTTCCTTGGAAATTCAGATTTCAGATTCTGTTGCGATGGTGGTTGTTCGGATCGCCGACACGATTTCGGCGGTTATTGAAAATGGGCCGTTGGGCAGCGGCGCGACGGCGACAGAAACGTCTGGATCATCTCTCGGATCCGGAGTTTTCTCCCGGAGGTGCGCGTGACTCCCGATTCATATTCGAGACGTAAGCAACGATATCTCAATATCCTATTCAACCTGGCATTCTATCTTCACTTCATCCTCTGGGGTCTGTATTTTTCTCTGGTCATCCTCCCGATCGTGGCCGTTCTTGCAAAATTGAACCCTCGCATCGAGCAATCTGCATTTCGATTTGCAGATTACTTCTACCGGAGTTTGATCACCTTGTTAGAATCTCTCGGAGCGATATCGATCGCCGAGTTTTCCGGACAATCCCATCTGAATCTCCATGAGCCTTGCATATACATCAGCAACCACCGCACCATGCTGGATATTTTGATCTACCTCGCGCGAATTCGGAACGCGACAGCCCTGATCAAGGCTGGACCGAGTCGAGAGGTCGTCACGGACACATCGGAAACCTCGACCAAACGCACCCGGATGCCCGGTTGGTGGGCCCCTTTCATCTCGGTCGCCCTGCATCGCCTGGGCTACATCCGAATGCCGCCGGGCAAAGGCGACATGGAAGGGTTGGCACAGACTATCGAAGACTGTCGTGGGGCATTGAGACAGAAGCGGTCGATTATCATTTTTCCGGAAGGAACCCGATCGAAAACAGGTCGTCTTCAGCAATTTCTGATACTCCCATTTAAATTGGCCTATGAGGAGAACATTCCGATCGTTCCTCTGGTCATTCACAATCCGGTTCCACTGATGCCCAAAGGATCAATCTGGTTTGATATCCCGTATCGCGTGCCGATTCGAATTCGAGCACTCGAACCGATTGTTCCATCGAAAAGGCTGGATCCTTCTAGTCTGATGATGAAAGCCCGGAAGGAGATCAGCAGAGAGTTGCATTCCATGGATGAGGCGTTTGGAGAGTTGAAGCTTGAGCAATCAAGAGAACATTCAGACAATCCTTGAGATGCTTCCACATCGCTATCCATTCGTGATGGTTGACCGGGTGGAACTGATCCAGAGGAACCGCTCGCTCAGAGCCTGGAAGCGCATCTCCTGCAATGAGCCTTTTTTCCAAGGCCATTTCCCTTCTGAGAAAGTGTTTCCCGGGGTCCTGATCACCGAGGCATGCGCTCAGGCGTCCGCGCTTCTAGTCGGTTTCAGCGCGCGTGCCGATCATGCGGATGGTATCGTCTGTGACATTCCGAAAATGGCTTATCTGACCCGGATCAACATCAAGATTTTTGGGAAAGCGCTGCCGGGCGATACACTGACGATCGATACCTATTTGGAACGACGCGATCGAGACCTCTTTTCCTTCTCGGTAACGGCACGAACCGATTCGCATGAGATCGCTTCCGGGACGCTCATCATGGCTATTTTGCGCGAGATTACCGCCAATTAAACTCGAGAACAGCGAGGTTCGAAGTTAGCTCGAATCGGTCTGTATCCGTCAATCCGGCATACCAGAAGGCATGTCCTGAAGTAACATCCTGAGGCCATATAAACTGCGGTATAATGGGAATTGTATGTCGTGCTGCGTTCGTTGACCGGCTCTCCCAGTCGATAGCAGTTGTCCATCCTGGATAGAAAAAGAAAGTATCGCTGAATCCGAGAACCATGAACACATTAAACGGCGTCACTTCTTCCGCGATCGCCTCGGTGATGCAAACTTCAAGATCAATAGACACGACGTCTCCCGCAGTCAGGTCTCGATCCGGCATCGAGATTCCAACTTGAGGAGAGGGGCAGAAGGCGGATGTCGGAGATGCCGTCGGGGTCGGAGATGGGGAAGAAGTCGGGGTTCCGGATGCGGTCGGTGTCAAAGTCGGAGTGATAGTCGGCGTTGGTGTCGGAGCAATTGTCGGGAGGGGAAGCACGATTTCGGGGCGATGATACCCTATATCCACTGTTCCGGAATCGAAATAATGAGCGGTTGACGTAAAAAACTCTGACAGATAAACAGGATCCGGGAAGTAATCCAGCAACAACATTTCAGCCGATAACGATCCTGAATCGACGCATGGGCTGTCCTGCGACTGGCCGGAGGCGATCTGGCTGAGATAATAGTTGTCGCGCAGTCCGATGATAAAGAGAGGATCCTGATCGATGCATCCGGTTCCGAAGTAGCTTTGACCCGATCCTCCGCGAATATCGCTGAAGGTCAGACGGATTCCCCAGGCGGGGATGATTTCGTCCGGATTATTGTTCCACAGGATACTGTTTGAGATAGTGGGTCGAGCGCCCTGCACCGGGTAAATGCCGCCTCCCATCCCCGCATCGTTATCGCTGAATGTACAGTTGGTGATGACCGGGCGTGACGAAGCATACAGATATGCACCTCCACCCACAGAAGCCCGATTGTCCGAAATCAGAGTCGACCCGATCACTCCGAAATCGGATGTGAAGCCTCCTCCTTTTTCGTTTGCAGTGTTTCTCGCGATGATGCAAGCGCTGATAAAAGCGTCATAGGTCCAGATTCCGCCGGTGTCCATGAAAGCAAGATTGTCGAGAATCTGGGATCGTATCAATCCTCCATGATAGATAGTCGCCCCGCCCTCGCTCCAGAGGCTGGTGTTCGCGGTGATGGCCGAGTCCAGAATTCTGAGATCACTATCCCAGTCGGCATAGACTCCACCTCCATAGAACGGTGTCCTGTTTTCAACGACCCAGCACGAGTATAGATCGCTGTCGCTGTTGCGAAACGCCATTCCGCCACCTCTGCCTCCGAGGTCCGCATAACCGGCAGTACGATTCTGATGCGCAACGACCTCGGAAATAACCCCCCTGGCATTGTGTACGCAAAGTCCGCCTCCGTATTTTCCAGCCCAGGAACGAAGAAGTTGAGCCCTCCAGAGAAAAACCACGCCACCCGTCGCGAAAAACGCACCTCCCTGCTCTGCGGCTCCTCGTTCGACGCGTATCCCCGTCACATTGACGTACTCGGCATCCACACAACGGATCGATCCGAAATGCGTGTCGATCCGGTCCGGTTCAAACACCGCTTCCTTGTCCTGAGGGCAGAAGATACGGATGCTCCCGTGAACAAGCATTCCCGCACCATTTCGAAACCGCAATGTGCAGTTCGAGCCAATGATCAGATCCGTCGAGGGTAGCACGACGAGGTCTTCACTGACGAGAAACGACTGATCCGTTGGGAGTTCACCAGAAATCGGACCGCCCATGACTCCCTGTGGCAGATTGCCTCTGCCACCCGTAAAGCCGATATCAGCGACCGACCCGTCATAATCTAGGCGCGAAAACGGATCACCGGCATCGATGCATGGAGAGCCGTCATCAGGAGAAAAATCGTGGTCGGCTTCATTGCGGAACTTCGGATCCGAAACCTGACACCCTTCGATCGCCCAATCGGGGAGGAAATCCATCCGGATGAAGCTGAACGTGCAGACAAGCGAGCTATCCAGTAAATTGACCGGATAGGTGTCCCAGAGGATCGAATTCACGATTGTGGCACGACACTTTTCGAGTGTCACGGCCTGGTCCATCGAGAGCGTTTGATTATTGACGAACGTGCAGTGGTCGATGATCGGAGCAGATTGACGAAAAAACACTGCTCCGCCTCGACCCGCACAATAATTCGAATCGAACAGACATCTCCGGATCCAGGCGGAACCCCTCCCGCAAATTGCCCCGCCATGCTCTCGACTCTGATTCTCGATGAACCGACAGTCCTCGATCAGAATCGGCGCGTCGGCATGGATAGCGCCCCAGTCCGAAAACGCATTCCGGATCGTCAGCCCTGCGATTCTGGTGGTTCGGTCAACGGAATCAAACTCCAGTGTATCGAAAGCAGGGCCGGCAAATCGACAATCGATTGTTGTGACATCCGGTCCGCCGGATGACTCGATCGACATCCGTTTTGATCGAATCTGAATATTGACGTTGCCTGAACCGGAATACACTCCCGGAGCGATAATCACCGTATCGCCATTCTGTGCCAGATCAACTGCTGCCTGGATGTCGGGAACTTCGCCGGGCACATGAATCACCGCTGTGTTCCCGGTGGGAACGAGAAAAACAACAAGAATCAACGTCAATAGGAGGTCAATCCGGTATTTCATTGGGCGGTCTCGTTCCCGAAAACTGACGTTTGAGTCGCGTCCAGATACCTTTTCCGAGCATTCTGTCGGCGGCCAGGACGACGGCACGGAGCACGATGAATAGCTGCTGATCCCCCGCCCAGTACCGATTCGGAATTTCATCTGGTATCTCATTGAGCAATCCATTGAGTACGTATCCGAGAACCGCGATATCGTCGAGATATCCGAAAGGCCCAAGCAGCAATTCCGGAAGCAAATCAATAGGCGATACGAAATAAGCGACGGCTAGTCCGAGTCGGACTTTCAGATGAGACGGAACATCGGGATCTGCGAGGAGGTGAAGTGTCAGGTGGAGAAGATCGGGGCCGAGCAACAGGATTTCACGAACACGATTCGTCGGACCAGTCGATGCACCGTATTTCTGCATTTTGCGTCGGTACCGCTTGTAAAAATCCCAGTATTTCGGGTCCGCTGAATTCATCGGTCTTTCTCCATGAGACGTTCAAGATCCCGGATCGATGCTGGATCCGGTTCCAGCTGGATTGTGGCGAATTCGATCGAGGACTGCACTCCCCGGATGTCTTTCAATCCGTTCCCGGTTATACATACGGCCACGCGATCGCGATCGGTCACCAGATTTAGCTCGCGAGCCGCTCGAACTCCCGCAAAAGCCGTCGCACCAGCTGGTTCGGCGAATACGGAAGCGAAGCGAGCCAGATCGCGGATGGCGCGTCTGATTTCCGCGTCCGGAACTGAAACGAAGGAGCCTCCCGTCGATGCAACCATGCGGATCGCGCGGATACCTTCACGCGGATCACCGACAGAGATGGAATCTGCCATCGTATCCACCGCCCGCGGGACGATCTCGATACATCCGGTTTCCAGATAGTTGCGGAATGCGTCGCATAGCACAGAGGAACCAGACGCCTGAACGCCGATTACGCGAGGCACGAAAGGGATCATGCCCAAAGCGTGAAACTCCTGAAATCCCTTGCAGATTCCAGAAATGACAGAACCGTCACCGACACTCACAAAAACGGCATCCGGGGGATGCATCCCGAGATCCTCGCAGATTTCCAGCGCGCCGGTTTTCTTCCCCTCCACGAGATACGGACTCATGCCGGCCGTTCGATTCATCCATCCAAAACGGCGACAGGCTTCCATCGCGAGTTCAACCGCCTGATCATAGACGCCATTCACAGCGATGAGCTGCGCTCCGTAAGCAGCTATCTGTGTCAGCTTGGCTGGAGGAGCCGATGCCGGAACAAAGACGATGCATCGGAGATCCGACGCGGCGCAACAGGCAGACAGGGAGGCGGCGGCATTGCCGGTCGACGCACACGCCACAACCGGATATCCGAGTTCTTTCGCACGGGTCGTCACCATTGCCGACGCTCGGTCCTTGTAGGATCCGGATGGATTCAGACCGTCATCTTTGATCCAGAGATCCCTCACTCCGGTCTGGCGGGCGAGACCAGGTCGGCGATACAACGGTGTCCGGCCAATCCGGATCAATGGAAACTGATCGTGGGAACGGATTGGAAGAAGTGCGTCGTACCGAAGTATCGAAGGTTCCGTACGAGATAGCAGCGGTTGCTTTCTAAGTGCGTCGGCTGCGAGATCCATATCCAGCACACATTCCAGTGTGCCAAGACGTGGACCGCAAGACGGACAGTAATCCTGTATCGAACCGGAGGGATCGAATCGCGTGCCGCAAGAGTCGCATAAGAGGGCTAAAAGTCGTTCAGACATCGAGTAGAACTCCTTGATGAAGTCTTGTGACGATCATACATACAGAATATGGGTTTTTGCAGATGTGATCAACCTCGAAGCACATCGAATCTTGACGATGATGTCCGGCTGCAATAACGTTTACATGAGGCCATCCGGATGAAATCAACAACTCCGCTCGTTCTTCTCGCTGCCCTGTTTTTGACGTTTTTTCTCAGGCAGCCGTATACATATTCCGGCTTTCTATCCAACGATGAGGGTGTCTACACCACGAATGCGATGGTGTTATCGAAAGGCGGGATCCTCTATCGGGATGCGTTCGATCATAAACCACCAGGATTCAATTATATTTATTACTGGATCCAATCCGTTGCCGGATTCCACATGTCGGCCGTTCGATACGTCTTCATCCTTTTGATCGCGCTGCACGCTCTGGCCTTTCATGCGCTCGTGAGAGATCACTTTCCGGGCCCGATCGCTCTGTCTCAGACAACACTGATAGCCATTCTTCCGAATGTCGGACCGTTTTTCGATTTTCAAGCAGCTCACCCCGAATTCCCCATGATGGTATTTGCGACGATGTCACTCGCATTGTTAAACTCCGCAGTGCGTCAACCCTATTCAGGAAAGCTCTGCCTCCTGTCCGGGTTTTTCTTTGCGTTTTCAGTGCAGATGAAGCAATCCGGCATCACCCTGATCGCGCCTCTTTTGTACCTACTCATCTCCCTTGTATCTACCGGATCAAAAAGGATGCTCAGTGGAGTGTTTACCCGCTTGTGCGCGCTTTTCTTCGCCGGTTTTTCTACGGTCATGATTCTGTCGGTCACTCCTTTCGTGATCCATGGCGCATTCGACGATTTCATGCTCGGTTTTTTCCAATACAACCGCTTTTACTTCCACGGCCTCGATCTTCGGGACATGGTTGCTGTGAATCTGCAATCCCTGCATCGCCTGCTGCCCGTTTCACCCGTTGCATATGCAGCCGCAGCAATCGGACTGCTCGTGGCGATCCGTCATGCATTGGACCTCCGGCCCGACCCTTCCATCGTCTCGGAGTCGCGGCGCGCTCGATTCGTGCTGATCTGGTTCGTCTCGTCGGCCTTGGGCGTTCTCGTTGCCAAAAAAGGATTTCTTCATTACTACATTCAATTGCTCCCGCCGATTGCCATTCTTGCTGTTTATCCCCTGATTCCTGTTTTCAGGCCTAGGATCCGGATCCTAGCTCCAATGATTCTGACTCTGCTTTTAGCGACCGACGCTGTCATGCATCAGAGCGCGTATTCCGATCATCCGGCGCAATCCCTGCATTCTATCCTTCATCCCGAGGATTCGTTTCAGTACATCACGCAACCGAGGGCAAAGGCGATTGCAGACTACATTCGTCTGAACACCTCACCCAAGGATCGTATCTTCATCTGGGGCTTCTTTCCGCAGTTGTATGCCCTTTCTGAGCGTTTGCCTGCCACCCGCTTCAGTTTCTGCCAACCCCTCATCGGCGTCGACATCGCGCCAGACCGCACATCGATCCCCAAGAAAACCCGTTTGTTCCTGAATAATCTTCAAACGATCGCGGCATCCGAGTTCGAGTCTTCTCTTCCGGTCATAGTAATCGATACGGCACCGGTCGGTTTCTGGGGATGGAAGGATGCTCCGATCACGACAATCGATCGGATCGGTGCGTTGATCCGTGAGCGCTACGACCGTGCGATGCAATTCTGGGGGATAGATGTATATCGCCTCAGGCAGCCATGATTGCTTGAGAATCAACGATGCGGTTGGTATCGTGAATTGGATGAAAACACCCGCGACATTTCACACTCATTCAATCTACTGTGATGGACAGGATACCCCTCGGACGTTCATCGACCAGGCCATCCTCTCCGGCCTCGACATGCTCGGTTTTTCAAGTCACGCTCCGATTCCTTTCCCTGTGAGGTGGGCCATGCCGCGCGAAAAACTTCCCCATTACCTGGCGTGTCTCCGGACACTTGCGATCGAGTATTCCCGCAGGATCGATGTCAGAATCGGAATGGAATTCGACTACATTCCCGAGATCACCTCACCGGCTCATCCGTGGTTCGGATCTGTCAGTTGCGATTATCGAATCGGATCCGTGCATTTCTGCGGTCGTTATCCGAACGGTCGGCATTGGGCGATCGACGCCTCCGAGGAGGAATTCAGACGGGGTGTTGAGGAGATTTACGGCGGGAGCGTTCGCAGGGCGGTCGAAGTTTACTACGAACTCGTATCCGCAATGGCCCGTCATTTTCACCCCGATATCATCGGTCATTTCGATTACCCAAAACTGTATAATCGTGATGACCGGTTTTTCCGCGAATGCGATGCCTGGTATATCATGTGCGTGGATCGATCGCTTCAATCGATTGCATCGACGGATGCCCGGATCGAGTTGAACACAGGAGGCGTCACGCGCGGTCGAACCGATGAACAGTATCCCAGTGCATGGATTCTGGAACGCTGTAAACACTACGGTATTCCTGTCACGCTGGGATCCGATGCTCACTCGGTTCTCACCCTGACGACGGGTCTTCCGGAAGCCGAAACACTCCTCGAGAGTCTCGGGTTACGTCCCGGAATCGAACGCGTTTCCTCACACAGGCCGCTCCGCTGGCTCGAAAGGTACTCATGGCTCTGACGTTTCGGATCCATCCTTCATTCGTCCTGACCTGCATCCTGCCGATGCTGCTGATGGCATGTTCGCCGGCATCGACACCGGATTCACGCAGCGATGTCATCATACTGACACTCGATACGCTTCGCTCCGATACGACCGGGTTCGGTGGATTTCCGGGACCGATCACTCCATGGCTCGATCGTCTTTCAATGCGGTCGACCGTTTTTTCACGTGCCTATACCGCCATCCCGATCACCAACGCCTCCCATGCGACGATCATGACGGGATGCCAGCCAGCTCGTCACGAATGCCGTGGTTTCGGGAAACCTCTCGGGGAATCCACGCGGACTATTGCCGAAATTCTGAAGGCTGAGGGGTACGCGACCTGCGCATTTTTATCCGGATACCCGCTTGAACGAAGGATCGCGCGGCTCGATCGAGGATTCGATTATTACGATGACGATTGGATGAACAAACAGAGCACGGTGGATCGACCGGCCGCGCAAACGGTCGACGCTGCGATCCGATATCTCGAATCGGTTCCTCTCACGCAACCAGTGTTCATCTGGATCCATTTTTTCGATCCGCATAAACCCTATGATCCGCCTGAACCGGATGGAAAACGTTTCGACCCGGATTACCGACGGACAGGGACGCTTCACCAGCAAAGCATGATGCTGCAGATGGCCGTTTCAGAAGGGAATAAACCCGCGAAATCGATCTCGGAACCGAAACTTTCCAATGGAATGCTCGATCCCGAATTGTCCGAATCGGACACCGATGATGCGACCATCCCATCGGATCTTGAAAAAATGCGCGCACGATATCAAGGCGAAACCGTCTACATGGATAGAGAAATCGGTCGATTCCTGACTTACTGGCAAACCAAACGTAATCTCGACAGCACACGGATCGCGGTCGTGGCTGATCATGGCGAGAGTTTTGAAAAAGGGTACTACTATCGGCATGTCCATCGGCTCTTCGAAAGCATTGTTCATGTGCCGATGATGATGGTTCAGGGGAAAAAGAGCACCGCGAGTATCCGGTCGGATCTCGTGAGGACAAAGGACATCGCTCCGACACTACTCGGACTCCTCACACTGCCTCCAGTCGATTCAATGGAAGGACGGCATCTGTTTGCCCTGTCGAAAGAGACCGGGAATGATACGCCCGAAGCCTCTTTCTCGGAAACGCAACCACAGGTCCGATCGAGCTGGGGCGGCCCGTACATTGCTGCTGTGACCCAACGACTCAAATTGATCCAGTCGACGGGAACCGGAAAGATGGAGTTGTTTGATCTCGAGCGGGATCCTGGTGAGATCTGCGATATGGCGTCAAATCCGCCGGGAACGATCGACCAGCCGGATCCAGACATCGTGAGGATCCGGAGTCTGCTTTCCGATTTCGAAGCCATTCAGGCCGTGAAGGTCGATGACTCCGACGAACCCACAGGAACACTCGATAGTGAATCACAGGCTAAGTTAAAAAGCCTCGGGTACCTTCAGTAATTCAATCGACTCCGATCATCTCTGGATTCGCGAACGAATGGTCGCGATCAGATCATCGACTCGGACGCGATCTTGTACCATGCTGTCACGATCACGTAACGTAACGGTGTCTTTTCGATCCGATGAATCACCCTGGCCGAGAGTATCGAAATCGACTGTGACACAGAAGGGTGTACCAAGTTCATCCTGATAGCGGTAACGTTTCCCGATGTTTCCGCGGTCGTCCCATTGCACGGCAAAGTGCTTCCTGAGTTCCTCGAAAACAGTCTCGGCATATTGAATCAACTCGGGCCGATTGCGCAGGAGAGGAAAAACGGCGACCGTAACGGGAGCGACACGAGGATGCAGCCGGAGCACGATCCGGGTTTCGGTTTTGCCGGATGCATCGGTCAGAATCTCCTCATCATAGGCGTTTGTGAGAATCGCGAGGGCGATCCGGTCGACACCGGCGGAGGGTTCAATGACATGCGGGGTGTACCGTTCATTGGTATCCGGATCGAAATAGGGCGAAATTTTCCCGGAATGCTCCGCGTGCTGCGTCAGATCGAAACTACCACGCGCAGCAATTCCTTCGAGTTCCTGAACCCCGAATGGGAATTCGTACATGATATCGACGCAGGCGAGCGCGTAGTGGGCGAGATCTTCCTTGCCGTGGTGTTCGATAGAAAGTTTCGTGCGGGGAAGACCGATCGATTCATACCAGCGCAACCGCTGTTCGATCCAATACTCATGCCAGATCTGATCAGTCCCGGGTTTGATGAAGAATTCGATTTCCATCTGTTCGAATTCGCGGGATCGGAAGGTGAAATTCCGGGGATTGATTTCGTTGCGGAAAGCCTTGCCGATCTGCCCGATGCCGAATGGCACCTTCGTTCGCGAAACCGTCATGACATTCTGGAACTGGACGAAGATCGCCTGGGCGGTTTCGGGGCGGAGATAGGCAATGGATGCGTCTTCCTCGACCGGACCGATGAAGGTTTTGAACATGAGATTGAACTCTCGTGGCGCCGTCAGATCATGCTCACCGCCTGAGGGACACTTGCCTTCCGGGATCTGATCCGCACGGAAACGGCCCTTGCATTTTTTACAGTCCACCATCGGATCCGAAAACGACGACGTGTGACCTGAGGCAACCCATACCTGAGGATGCATGACAATCGATGCATCCAATCCGACGACATCAAACCTCGATCCCTCTGGACCTGTGTGACCATTGCGGATGTAAGTGTTCCACCAACTGTCACGAATGTTGCGCTTGAGTTGCGCGCCGGCAGGACCGTAGTCCCAGAATCCATTCAGTCCGCCATAGATCTCGGAAGATTGAAAAATAAAACCACGCCGCTTGCACAACGCGGTGATCTTGTCCATCAGGTTCGGAATCGGTTTCTTGTTCATGATCTGTTCCTTTGCTTCCCTCGGGACGGTTGAAGTGCTGCGATCGACGAACCGTAAGGATATCGTGAGCGAATCAAGGTTTGCAATAAAATCATGCACCAATCGGGATATCACGGTTGGGAGGAATCGCGGATCGGTTGTGATCTCGATTGCACCCTCCAAAACAAACGGAACGAATGCTGCTTCCATGAAAATTTCAAAAAAAAATGTTATCTTCTTGTCCTTCCAGCCATCCATCGTTCGAATGCCCGTCAACTGTCGATCCCGTTGTACATCTGCGACCAAACCCTACTGAACTGTGACCATTCGGTTGATCGGGTGAGAGCCGGTATGTTGTTTTATCGTGACATATTATCGGGCAGGCGCATGTGCAGGAGCAGGAAAGGAGAGGTAAGGAGGAAATGAAACCGGGGTGGTTTGACTCGATGAGCGGGTTATACTATTTTCTTTGTTTCCGGCGCGACCGCAGCGCGGCTCGTTGCCCGTAACCCCTGATCTCTTACCCACTACCAAGGAGGTTCTCATGGGTACCTTGTCTCACCTGAAACCGGAACATGTCTGGAAGCACTTTGAAGCGATGTGTTCGATCCCTCATCCTTCCCGGCATGAAGAAAAAATCGCACAATATGTTATCCAGCAAGCTTCCGGACTCGGATTCAAACACCGCCGCGATGATGTCGGCAATGTGCTTGTTGAAGTGCCAGCCTCGAAAGGACTCGAAGCTTCCCCGATCATCGTGCTTCAGGGGCATCTCGATATGGTCCCGGTCGCTGCTCCCGGAATAGTACATGACTTCGAAAAAGACCCGATCGTTCCCTTCATCGACGGCGATTTCGTCAGAGCAAGAGGCACAACACTCGGTGCGGACAATGGCATCGGAGGCGCACTCATGCTTGCGATCATGGAAGATCGATCATTGACCCATGCCCCATTGGAGTTACTCTTCACGATCAACGAAGAGTCCGGCATGGATGGTGCACACGGTCTCAAATCAGATTTTGTGAAAGGCCGCATGCTGATCAATCTCGACACGGAAGAATTCGGTGAGTTTTATATCTCATGCGCCGGCGGCGGAGACTCGATCATCAGACTGCCGATCACGCGCGAAACCGGACCCGCGAATTCCAAGACGCTGCATCTGAAAGTCGCCGGCCTCAAAGGCGGCCATTCGGGTGTCGATATCAACGCTGGTCGCGGCAGCGGCAATAAAATCATCGCTCGACTGCTGTCCGCAGCGTTCGATGCGGCACCCTTCCGTCTTGTTTCAATCAAAGGCGGTAACAAGCGCAATTCGATCGCGGACGGAGCGACCGCTGTCCTGTCGATTCCCGCTGCCTCTGAACCCGCAATCAAGGAAACAATCGCCGCTCTTGCTCGCGTCATCGTTGCCGAGTTCGAAAAAACGGACCCCAAATTAACCGTGACAATCGATGCGATTGCCCCGGCCGCCAACCCGCTCACCGAATGCAGCACCCGCAAAGTCATCGATCTGCTGATCGCGCTGCCCCACGGAGTCATTACGATGAGTCCCGAAGTGGCTGGGCTTGTCGAATCATCGACGAACGTCGGCGTCATCGATATGGATGACACGACCTTCACCGTCAATATGCTGTCCCGGTCGGCCGTCACATCGCACCTCGAAATGATGAAACGCCAGATCCGGACAATCGCCCGGTTTATCGATGCCAAAGTCGAAGAACCGCGTGGATACCCCGGCTGGAAACCCAATATGGATTCTCCTTTGCTCAAGAAGTCCATGGCGGTCTTCAAATCGATCTACGGTAGCGATCCTGCCGTCAAAGCCATCCATGCCGGACTCGAATGCGGCCTGTTCAGCGAAAAACTACCCGGTGTCGATATGCTTTCGATCGGCCCTGAAATGCACAATGTCCACTCTCCGGCTGAAGAACTCAATATCCCATCCGTCCCCAAGACATATGATCTGTTAACGGCTATTCTTAAAGCACTGGTTTAAGTATAATCGGGCTCCTCGTCGGCAGCCGCCGTAGGGGAGCCCATCTGACTGATCACCAGAGGTTTCGGAGGAGGTTCATCATCTGATGTCCAAGGTCGCAATCGTCCGATGCGAATCTTACGAACCTCTTGCTGTCCAGGAAGCAGTTGAACGCCTTTTCGGATTGCTCGATCTACCAACCGACCTGTTCACGCCAGGAGAAGCCATCCTTCTGAAACCGAATCTGCTGGGTGCTGCCTCATCCGATCGAGCGGTGACAACCCATCCGGAAGTATTCAGCGCGGTCGCCCGTAAACTCCTTGCATCAGGCGTCACGCTGTCCTACGGAGACTCTCCGGCGGTTGTCGGCATGTCGAAAGCAGCGAAAGCGAGCGGGATTGCCGGCGTTGCCTCGGATCTCGGGATTCCGGAAGCCGATTTTGTCTCCGCACGCACGGTCGCTTCGCCTCCAGGATCATTGATCACACGTTTTCCGATCGCAGCGGGTGCACTGGACGTTTCCGGCATCGTCTCTATCTCAAAACTCAAAACGCATGGTTTCACGGTCATGACCGGTGCAATCAAGAATCTGTTTGGCTGCATTCCGGGACTCAAGAAAGCCGAGTTTCACGCTACGTTGCCGGATCCGAAGCAATTCGGGCGGATGCTGGTCGACCTGAATCGGACGATCAAGCCGCGTCTGCATATCATGGATGCCATTGTGGCGATGGAAGGAAATGGTCCGGGGAGCGGGAATCCGCGATCGTTGAACTGCATTCTCGGATCGATCGACCCCGCCGCTCTGGATTCAGTCGCGGCACGCCTGATCGATCTGGACCCCGAATCGCTGGATTATCTCATGATCGCAGAATCATCCGGACTCGGGCATATCCGCAACGTGACGCTGGTGGGTGATCCGATCGATGCATTCAAGGTGACGCACTTCGATCGGCCCACGCATTCGGCCGGATCCGGAAAAATGGTTCTCATACCCATCACGCGCCGGTTCATTCTCCCGAGGCCAACGATCCGCAAAGACAATTGTGTTCGATGCGGTCAATGTGTCCGGATCTGTCCGGTTACTCCCAAAGCTCTCACCATGGACATGATCGGAAATTACCCCGAGTATCACTATGAGCGTTGTATCCGCTGCTACTGCTGTCAGGAAGTGTGTCCTGAGGGCGCGATCCAGATCCGAGTTCCGTTTCTGGGTAAACTGCTCAAACTCTAGGTATCGGCATTCGAATTGTTGTTCTTGATTTCGAGAATCTTCCGGTAGATCAGGCGTTGCGGCATCCCAGTCGATTCCGACAGTTCCGCCGCGATCGTCCGTACGGAATCGCCTTTTGCCAGTCGTCTGAGAACGACGTTATGGTCCGGTTCCGGAGCGGTCGCATGGTCATCCCGCACACGGTGCAGCATGTCGATCACGACGGTGAATTCCCCTTTGGTACCTGTTCGGGAGATCGACTCACTCAGATGTTCCGGAGTCCCCCTCACAATCGTCTCATGCAGTTTGGTCAATTCCCGGCCGATCACGACTGATCGTGAGGGGATGAAGCGGGACATCTCTGAAATCAAACGATTGATCCGGTGTGTTGATTCGAGCAGGACGATGACGCGGGGTTCGTTTCGCAGATCGATCCAGCGTTTTTCACGCGCGGCAGGTTTGTGCGGCAGGAAACCCTCGAAAATGAAGCCGTGATCGAGTGAGAAACCGCTGACGGACAGGGCACAGATGAGCGACGACGGGCCGGGAATTGGTGAGACCCGGATGCCGGCCTTCACTGCCTCGGATACGACGATCGCGCCGGGATCCGAGATGGCTGGAGTGCCGGCATCGGTGACGAGCGCAACGGATTCCCCACCGAGAAGACGGGTGATGAGCATCTGTGCGATTCTCGCCTCATTGTGTTCGTGGCAGGATACGAGTGGTTTTGAAAGCCCCAGATGGGAGAGGAGCTTACGGGTATGACGGGTGTCTTCCGCTGCTATCAGATCAACGGATGCGAGCGTTTCGGTGAGGCGTCCAGAGATATCAGCGAGATTACCGATTGGTGTCGCGGTGATATAGAGAATTCCGACGGAGGTCATGGGCCGACTATACCACAGATGGAGCGTTTTCCCACCGCCCATGAAAGGGAGATGATGATTACATGCTGAAGTGTTCCATCAGGATCCCCGTGCCTGTTCTGCCCGGAATCAGCTTGACATGATTGACTTGACGCGAAATCCTTCTTATTGTTGCACTGAATTTGAGGCATGTTTATGTCAGCCAGAAAGCCCAGATCACGCCGGCAACAACCATCTGATGATCCGTCGATCGATCCGATGAACGTCGATGTGTCCGGCGAACCGGGCGAATCGAGCGATTCTGTCGAGGAGCGCGGTGAATTGAACGCTCTGTTCGATTCAGTCGAGAATTCAGCTCAATCGAAATCTCCGCTTCACGATTACGACCCTCAGATCGACATCATCCGCTTGTATTTCAACGACATGGGACAGTATTCGCCGATTTCCGCCGAAACTGAGCGCGAATGGGCGATCGATATCGAAGCCGCCCGCAATCACCTCGAGGAGGTGTTCCTGCGCGAAGCGCCGGACAGCGACCAGGAACTCAATCGGATCATCGCCGAAGCTCAGGCCAATCAGCTCGAGAAGATCGGGCGGCTTGTCCGAGCCAATCTCCGCCTCGTCGTCTCGATTGCCAAGAAGTATGCCAACCGCGGAATCGCTTTCGCCGATCTGCTACAGGAAGGCAACATCGGTCTGATGAAAGCCGCCGAGCGTTTCGATTACCGGCGCGGCTGCCGATTCTCAACCTACGCGACGTGGTGGATACGTCAGGCCATCACCCGGGCTGTATCGGATCATTCCCGAACCATACGTCTCCCGGTTCATCTTTCCGAAAATCTGAACAAGATTCAGCGTCTCTTCCAGGCTTACAGTCAGAAGTACCACCGCAACCCGACTCTCGAAGAACTGGCCGAGGAACTGGCCCGGCCGGTGGATGAGATCATCCGGATTCTGCAGATCAACCTCCCACCGTATTCACTCCAGACACTCGTGGGAGATGACGAGGAAACCCAGCTTGCCGATCTGATCGAGGACAAGAAGGCGGAATCGCCTTACGATGCCGCGGAACGCAACGAGATTCGGGAGCTGGTTCAGGCCGCACTGACACCGTTATCCGAACGCGAACGGATCGTCCTTCGACTGCGCTTCGGCATCGATACTAATATCGAACACACACTCGAAGAAATCGGTTCATTGCTGGGGCTGACTCGCGAGCGCATCCGCCAGATCGAAATGAGCGCTTTGCAGAAGCTGCGCCGCGCGGAATATATGGATCCCCTCTCCGATCTGCTGTCGGAATAGTTGCCATTCCTTTTCCACATAAATAGGATGTCAGACAGACATCCGGAGGTTCATTCATGACGGACAAACACCCGATTTATCTGATCGACGGGCACAACCTGCTCTACAAGGCGCATTTCGCCTTCATCAAGCATCCTTTGATCAACCGGAAAAATCGGGATGTATCGGTCGCTTACGGCTTCACCAGGATGCTCTTCGGATTGCTCAAGGAACAAGCACCGTCACATCTCGCCATCGCATTCGATCTCAAAGGCCCGACATTCCGCCATGAACTCTACCAGCAGTACAAACTGAACCGACCGCCGATGCCAGCACCGATCGCTGACAACCTCCCGATCATCCGAAAACTCGTGACGGCATGCGGTATTCCGATTCTCGAGCAGGAAGGATACGAAGCTGACGACATTCTGGGCTCGTTCGTCGAACGCTTCAGAAGGTCCGGTCACCCGATCTTTCTGATCACGGGGGACAAGGACATGCTGCAACTGGTCGAGGATAATGTATCCGTACTGACGGCAAAAACAGGTCTCTCGGATCTGATCCTGAATCGTCGTGAGCAGGTCATTGAAAAGTACGGTATTCCGCCGGAAAAAATGATCGATTACTTTTCACTCGTGGGAGACGCCATCGACAATGTCCCTGGTATTCCGGGGATTGGTCCGAAAACTGCCGTGAAACTTCTGTCCGAATTCGGTTCACTGGACCGGATCCTGGAGGAATCCGATCGGATCGAATCCGAAAAGCTCCGTGAAAAAGTGCGTGATAATGCGGAATTCGCTCGATTATCGCGGCGGTTGATCGCTCTGAAAACCGACGCGACCCTTCCTGAAAATCTCGATGCCTATACCGTTAGGCCGCGCGATGAGAACTCGCTTCGTGCCATCTTCGAAGATCTCGAGTTCACCACCATGCTCGCGGAACTCACTCCTGCAACCACTTCGATCCAGACCACCGAATACGCGATTCTGACGGAGCGATATGAACTGGTCGAGTTCGCCCGACGGATTCACCATTTCCAACGCTGCGCGATCGCCGTCATCCGATCGGAAGTAGATCCCATGACCGCCCGGCCAGTCGGTCTTTCGATTTCATGCGAACCCGGCAGTGCAGTGTACATACCGATCGCGGGCCAGACACTCGAACAGGGACTCCCGTTCGATATCATCCGCCAAACTCTTGCACCGGCACTTTCGGATGCCCGTATCCGAAAATCAGGCCACAACATCAAATCGGATCGCCTGGTCCTTCGCCGCCATGGTCTCGAGATCAACGGGTATGAGATGGATACACACATCGCCGCATACCTGCTCAACGCCGGGCGCCGGGACGCCGAACTCATCACACTCGTCCAGGATCATATTGGTGTTCGCCCTCCGGTGCTCGAAAACTCGACCCGCGTTCAACTCCCGGGAACGACTCGCGAGGAAATTGCAGATCAGGCGAATCCGATCGTCGACTGGAGTCTGCAACTCACTTCGAAACTGCGAGTTGCACTGGAAAGCGAGGGGATGCTGCCACTCTTCCAGGATATCGAATTGCCCCTGGTCGATGTTTTAATTGAAATGCAACGGACAGGTATCCGGATCGATCCGCATCAACTCACGGAACAATCCCGGACAGTCGGTGCGATGCTGGCACGGTTGGAAGACGAGATATACTGCATGGCCGGAGATCGCTTCAACATCAATTCGCCATCGCAGCTTGCCGAGATCCTGTTCACCAGGCTGATGTTTCCCACGAAGGGCTTGAAGAAGACGAAATCCGGATTCTCAACGGCTGAAAGTGAGTTGCAGAAACTGGCACTACTCGGAGGTCTTTATCGTGAATTTCCATCAAAAATTCTCGAATTCCGAGGTCTCACGAAGCTCAAATCGACCTATCTCGACACACTGCCCCTGATGATCAATCCAGCAACCCGCCGCATTCACTCCAATCTGAACCAAACCGTCGCCGAAACCGGTCGTCTCAGTTCTTCGGATCCGAACCTGCAGAACATTCCGATCCGAACGGAGCTCGGGCGTGATATCCGCAAGGCTTTCATTCCATCGGAAGGCCGCGTGATGATGTCCGCTGATTACTCCCAGATGGAACTCAGAATTCTCGCACACGTAACGGGCGATCCCGCACTGACGCAGGCCTTCCTGAGCGGCCGAGACGTGCATGCCGCAACTGCCTCCACTCTTTTCGGAACACCGATCGATGCTGTCTCATCCGATCAACGCCGCAAGGCGAAGATGGTCAATTTCGGAATCGATTACGGCATGACTCCCTTCGGCCTCTCGGAACGTCTCGGAATCCCCGTCGGCGAAGCAAAGTCTTATATCGAAAAGTATCTCCGGGAATTCAAGGGCGTGGCACGCTATATCGAAGAAGTCAAGGCGTCGGTCGCCGAAAAAGGCTATGTCACGACGTTACTCGGACGCCGTCGCTTCATTCCGCTCGCCCAGTCACCCCAGAAACAGGTCCAGGAAATGGGATTCCGGCAGGCGGTCAATATGCCGATTCAGGGTGCGGCTGCCGATATCATCAAGATCGCCATGATCCGGATCCAGTCGATCATCCGAAGCCTCGCAATGGAATCACGCATGATCCTCCAGATTCACGATGAACTTCTTTTCGATGTCGTTCCTGACGAACAGGACGCCCTGGAGGAGATCGTGCGGAAACAGATGGAATCGGCTTATCCAATGTCAGTACCTCTCACTGTTGAGGTTTCGACGGGCAGCAACTGGGCGGAGATTCACGGATGAGCGAGATGAAACGGCGTCCAGCCGGGCTGACGGGTGGGATTGCATCCGGTAAATCGACGGTTGCGAGCTGTTTCGAACGGCTCGGGGCGACGATCATCGACGGAGATCGGATCGCGGCCGAGACGCTTGTTCCCGGATCAGCTGTTCTGGGTGAACTCAGCTCCGCATTCGGTTCTGCTGTTATCCAACCGGATGGAAGGCTGGATCGATCGGAAATGCTGGCACTCCTCATCCAAAATCCCCTCAATATGCGAATTCAACTCGATATTTTGGCGCCATGGATTCTTCCGGCAATCGACCGTGCTGTTCAATCCGCCACGGATTCAGGGCGAAATGGGATCATCGTCGAAGCGCCACTTCTGTTCGAGTATGGCCGAGTAGAGCGTTACGGCACGATCATTACCGTCGTGATTCCGCGTGAAAAGCAAGTAGAACGCTTGATGGCGCGATCCGGGAAATCACGTGAATGGGCATCTCGTGTTGTTGATCTTCAGATTCCGATCGATCAGAAAGCGGCGAACAGCGAGTATCGGATCGACAATTCCGGTCCGCCGAATGCGCTGATCGCGCAGGTCGAATCCATCTTTCGCGCCATCCGATCGCGAGACGATCTACTTTGATTTTTCTGTTGATACCTTCTCGACCTGACCTCCCCAGATCCATCCGGTGAAATCCTTGTCCTTCCTGAAAAAGAACCAGAATTCGCCCCGATCCTTCACCGCGGTATGGCCCTCGACCCCGAACGATTCTCCGTTCGGAACAGTCCTGATGAGGGGATATCGCGCGCCCGGACCGATCCGCATCTCGCCTTCGGCTGCACTGACCCGAAAACGGGCGGACCTTTTGAGTTCGATGGTATCGCGCGTGTCGGCGTAATATTCTCCGAGATTCGTCTCGAATTCCTTCTGACCCGGTACCGGCAGCCGCATCGTGTAGGTCCCTGTCTTGAGATGGTCGTTGACAAACCAGGGATTCAACAGATTGAAATCGCGGTAGCTGAGACCGGCGCACCACGCAATGATGCTGAGGGGCGTCGACCGTTTGATTTCGACGGGTCGGGATACCGATTCCGGTTCGACAAACGGGACGAGGTGTTCCGTGCGGATCCCGAATTGTTCAGGCCGTTCCATGATCAATTTCGCGGCGATGATGTTCATGACATAGCGATCGGTTTCGTTTGGCAACAGCATGTCATAGTAACTCGATGTGCCCTGTTTGTAGCACTCGCGCAGGATTCTCGATTCACCGATGTTGTATGCTGCGAGCGCTAGTGGCCATGATCCGAATTCCGAATGCAGATCATTCAGGAAATTCAATGCGGCCCGCGTGGCAA
>CAYYMM010000015.1:0-49573 GCA_964472395.1 uncultured bacterium
GGGCGAAGATGGCGGACACGATCCAGAACCGGATCACGACTTTCGTCTCGGCATACCCGCGATGCTGGAATGTATGGTGCAACGGTGTTCGATAGAAGAGTCGGCGGCCTACAAACGGGATGTAGATATACTTTTGAATCAGAACTGACGCCGCTTCAGCGACAAAAATGCCCCCCGCAATGATGAACAGAAATTCTTGTTTGATCAGAACGGCGATCGTCCCAAGCATCCCTCCGAGAGATAGCGAACCGATATCACCCATAAAAATTAGCGCGGGATAGGCATTGAACCATAAAAATCCGATTCCCGCTCCGAAGATACCTCCGCAGAAAACTGCAATCTCGCCGGATCCCGGCAGATATCGAAAAAGAAAATGCGACGACAACAGGATGTTTCCGATGACATACGCAAAGATCGCATAGACGCCGGCAATCAGAAACGAGGGCACAATGGCCAAGCCGTCGAGACCATCCGCGAGATTGACTGAATTCGAAATCGCCGTGATGGTGAACAGGATCAACAGCGAATAATACACTCCCAGATCCGCGATAGGCGTTTTCAGGAATGGAAGATGCAGTTCCGTGGCGAAGTTCGGATCGACGGGAGTCAGTGCGGGGTGCAGATACAAGATGCTCAGGATCACCCCGAACCCCAGTTGCAGGGCGTATTTGTAATGCTCCCTCAGTCCTTCTTTCGAATTGCGATGGCTCTTGAGAAAATCATCGAGTGCTCCCATGCCTCCAAACCAGACAAAAGCGCCGAAAAGAATATGAACGAAACGGTTCGACAGGTCGCACCAGAGTAATGATGACAGGCCGATACTGAACAAAATAAGCAGCCCGCCCATCGTCGGCGTGCCATCCTTCGCCTCGACATCCACCACTCCGTAATTCCAGGCGATATCCTTGATTCTGCGCTTCTTCAGCATCCGGATAATCGGAGGTCCGAACAGCAGCGACAGAAGAAATGCGGTGATCGCCGCAAGAATCGCGCGAAACGTAATGTAGGTGAACAGCCGCATGAACGACAGAGAGTGGATGTGCGTATAGAGATAATCGAAAAGAGAATAGAGCATATCAATGAGTCCCGTGGTTTGTGTCCGTTGAAACAGAAACTCCGTTTTTTAGTCGATTCCAGGTTTCCCGTATCGGAAACTTCGGACGGAAATCCGGACAGGTCAGGTCGAGATCCTGAAGCGTCAGGAGCAGGTCCATGATGGATACTCCCATGGAAGGAGCGCAACGAAACAGACTTTGGATCGCGGCTTCGCGAACCTGCCAAAAACTGTCACCGGTGAGGAGTTCCAGAACGTGGAGGGTGGAGGGAGTGATCGCGACGGCGCCCAAGGCTCGTGTCAGAGCGGCACGGACTTCAAAATCCCTCTCCCGATAGACTCGCAGGGGAAAGAAATAGGGGAGATGATGAATGATGGAGGGGGAGGTCCGGAACAATCTCCGGATCAACTCCATTTCGATCGTCTCATCCGGTTCGGCAATTTCCGCGATCGTCAGAGCAGCCTGCGATCGGACTTCCCAGTAATCGTCCCAAACCGCGCGCATCAGTGCCGGCATGATCTCCTTGCTGTTTCCACGAAAGCTCTTCAAAGCCGTTGCGGCGTTACGGCGGATAAAGCCCTTCTGTTTTCGATCGGTCATGAACCGGCAAAGCAGGGGAACAAACGCCACGATTCCGCTCTCTCCGGCTGCCTTGACCGCCGTGTTGCGGATTTCCCAGCGCGGATGATTAAAATAATCAATGATCACTGTTTCCAGATCGGGAACGCGCAACCCTTTCTTCAGATCGCGGTGGAGTTTCTCGATATTCGAGAGATCGCGGTTGTGCGTTGTATTGCGTGAGAGGATCCGCCTGAGCAATGCATTCATCGAATGGTCAGTTCCCTTCGCTCAACCGAAGCTCGATCGCATGATACGGGCATGCCAGATCGAACGTGCCGGGATGAAAAATCGCACCATAAAAACGTATCGTGCCTTCATAACCGATCGATGGACCGAAAGTGAAATCGAGAACCGGCAGATGCAACCGATCATACTGCCCGATCTGAACAGGAACAGATTGAAGAACCTGCGTCCACTCTGGATAAAAAAAGAACAGCCCCTCGACCTCCATCAGAATATATAAGTCAGCTCCAAAAGATTCCATCGGATTTTTTATCGTCGCAGCGAGATGAAACGCATCGCCACCTTCAAAGATCGCCTGGTTGGCCTTCAATTCGATCGATCGCTCTAAAGGAGGTGTCGTCGATGTGTTCCGATACCCGTAATTCGGGCCCTGAGCTCCGGAATCCCCCCAGCTCGTCACCAGCAGATCCATGACACCACTGCGTTCCATCGCGATCCGAAGTTCATCACCCTGCTCGAGTGTCCGATCGAATGAAATCCACATGCAGGCCGGATCCACACAGTAATGGTCCGCTTGAACCGGATTACCGTTGAGGTGAACCTCACGGATTATCTCAGGGGGATTACCGGGCAGCATGATGATCGACGTGGGTTTGTCGATGCGGATGATTTTTTCATCGGACAGTCTCCCTTCAGAGTCGGTCCAAACCGCAATCTGCTCGATCACGAAAGCGTTGTTGCTCACGACAATGGGTTCGACATCGAGCGAATGTCCGTTGTTTTCGTAAACCACGACCTGAGACCACCATGAACCGGCCGCCAGGTCGAGATCGAGATCATTGTCGAAATCCCTGAACACCAGAGCGCTGCCGTATTGGTGGGTTCCCGGTGAAAACACCGACCAGGATGGGGTTGTTTCGATCGTGCCGAATCGATTCATGAAAACTTTGATCTTGCCTGTTGAGGGGTTTATCTGTGCATTGGTGATCACTGCCAGATCCACCCAACTGTCTCCGTCAACGTCCGCCCATGTCAGTGAATTGTCGTTGTCGATGACGGTGGACGACCATGATGCTGCTGTTTCGAGCATGGTTCCGTTGTTGGAGTAAATCCGCGTGGGAGCGCGTGAGTTCGCGACTGCCAGATCCAGATCGCCGTCTTGGTCGAAGTCGGCGAATTCGAGATCATAGGAGCAATCCGCGTCTTCTGAAATCCAGTCCGGGTTTACAGACAACTCACCCTCTTCATTCAGGTAAATGTCGTTCGGCTGGGGTTGCTGCGTGTAAGATTCTCCGTTGGCGCAGGCCAAATCGAGATCTCCATCACCGTCCACGTCGCCCAAAGCCACCGAAAAGGTGTTGTTCAGATCGGCACTACTCCAGATCGGCGCGTCGGACAATACGCCATTGTTGTTGGCATACAGTTTGATAATTGACGGTGTGAAACCGGTCGGACTCGTGATGTAGTTCCCGACAATCAGTTCAGGGAAGAGATCTCCGTTCAGGTCGCCGGCGATGCAATGTCCCGAGTAATCCTCGTCGGTCGAAACCCATCCCGGGTCCGTCGCCACGCCTGTGACGCTTCCCCAGTAGATGACTTCAGGCTCGAGGGCCATGTCGTTTCCGTTCGACACCGCGAAATCGAGAAATCCATCGCGGTCAAAATCCGCCACGACTCCACCTGTCGAACACCGCAGGTCACTCGATGTCCACACGGGAGCCATTTCAAATGAAATCTCAGCCGAAACCGACGGCAATAGAACGGCCAGCAGAGACACGAACACCAGCAGAAAAACTCGGTTGATCATGGCGATTTCTCCTCATTATGCAGTCGATACAAATCGGCGACAACCCGGAAACCTCCGTGCCGCAACGGAAGCAGGTTCAATGTTTCCACGAACTCTGACTCTGTCACATATCGCTCGTATCGGTTCTCAGGAAACCAGGGGTTCCCGTCGAGCGATCGAAGAACAATCATATAGGAGGGATGAAATCGCCGGATCGGGTCGCGGTTCAGAACCAGACCAGTCTCTTCCCGTCCCCAGATTGCGATGGGATGGGCATCGTTTTCTAGGGACAGCGTGTGAGCCAGCCCGCCGAGAAAGTAATCTCCGGGTTTCAGATATAATTCCTCCAACCGTCGCGAGGTGTCCCGCAGGTCGAAAGATGGATGGAACAGGTAATCCGCGTGACGGTAGCCGTCGGCCCCGATGAAGATTGCGAGCGCCAGCCAGATCGGAATGCCGCGGATCGGTCTGCGGAGAAACCATCCAAGACCGAATGCGCACATGAGAAACATTCCTGTAGCGAGCAGCATCGCGGGTCCCATGGCTCGCGGGCCGTTCAGCTGACCTTCGAGTGCGTTCTGCGGGCCCCTCGATATCAGCTGAGCGATGAGTGGGACACCCAGAAGCAGAGTGAGAGGCACGGCGAGCAGTATGCTGCGAAGGATCCTGAATCCGGCGTGAGAAGCCCTTCCCTGGAAGGCGGGTTGAAGAGAAGATCGTGCGGCTAGAATCATGAGCGGGGGATAGAGAAAAATGTATCGGCGGAAAGGTTTGGCGGTTAAAAAGGTGATTTCGAGACCGACCAGGACGAGCCAGATCAGACTGTCGATGTCGATCGGCGGGATCTGAGCGCACCAGCTGCGGAAATGCATGCGCCGGTCCGGAAGCAGTTGCACGAGACGCCAGGCTGCAAGCAGAATCAGGATGGAATTGAGTGCGAGGAAGTGAGGCAGAAAGATGCCGTTGACATCCGTGCGGAGAAAGGTTGAGGGAATATTCCGGAGCATTTGTCCCACCGAGTCCGGGATGTTCCCGTCATTCCAGAGGGCGTACATGATGCGGTACTGTTCGCGGAACCCGACATAGAGCGCTTTATGCCAGAAAGCATAGATCGTCATGATGCCGAATCCGAACAGGCATGTCTCCAGAAGAACCGTCCGGAGGGGCTTGCGGGTGCGAATCATCCGTGCGGCGGCGATCGAAACGAGTACCGGTGCGAGCGCCCAGACGTAGGATTTCGTGATCACGGCGATTCCTGCCATCATCCCCGCCACATACATTCCCCATACGCGATCCCCGAGACGTTCGATCAGGAGCCAGCTCAGGAGCGCGAGCAGAAATGCCATGCTGTCGATCAACGCCAGCCGGTTGAGTGTGACGAAGCCGAATCCGATGGCGAGAAACGAGGTGGCGAGAGCAGCGGAGGAACGGCAGATGAGCTTAACGAGGATCAGGTAAAACAAAGGGATGCACAGCAGACCACTCAGGGCGGAGGCCAAACGGGATGATGCGAGACTGACCCCGAAAAGCTTGTAGAGCTTGTACACACTCAGACAGAACGTCGGACTGGCCAGGAGAGACTGATTGAAATCATCGACGATCCACCGGTCGAATAGAGCCATGTTCCGCGCGTTATGCACCCACCAGCCTTCATCGCAGACAAAGTGCAGTTCCATCGAAGCGGGGGGGTCCTGATCGAGCACGCGCAGCCGGAGCCAGGCTCCTGACACAAGCAGAAGCGCGATCCAGATGACATGCAAAGTGGTCCGGTTCAATGACGGAGACTCCTCACATGGTTGATCACAAGCTGAATGGCTTCGCGAGACTGAATCCGGAATTCATCGATCGAACGCAGCGCAAAGAGTCGCTTCAGGAGATAACGGGGACGGAGATAAATGCGTCGGATAGCGAGTCGTTTCAGGCGTGCCAGGTCCTCAGCGGAGAGAACAGTCGAGTTCATCACGATCCGGGAACCGCTCTGGTCGAATCGCAACTCGTTTTCCGCAACAAGCCCCGCTTCAATCGACCATCTCCTCAGATCCGTACCCATGCGGGGCGCGGCAATGTTGATCGATGCAAAATCGCATTCCAGATCCCGGGCAAACTCGATCGTCCGTATCGCGCTGTCCCATGTCTCGCCGGGTAAACCCAAAAGAAACGTCGCGACGGTCCGGATCCGCAACCGTGACAGCAGTGAGAAAATCGTTCGGACTTGGTCGAGTGAATAGCCTTTTCGGTACCGATCGAGAAGCTCAGGGGAAGCCGTCTCGACGCCTAGAATCAGCGTATGGCAGCCGGACTGTTTCATCTTCAGAATCAACTCTTCATCCAGTAGATCGACGCGGGTAAACCCCAGCCACCGCATATCCGGAAGCGCGTGGACCAGCGCTTCGCAGAACTCCGTCGCTCGACTCCGGTCGCTCGCAAACGACTGATCGATAAAGAAGATGTCGCGAATCCCCATCGCACGGATCGCCTGCAACTCCTTCATGACATTGTCGACCGGTCGACGCCGCCAGCCCAGAGCTCCCATGACGCAGAATGCGCAGTGAAACGGACAGCCGAACTCTGTCATGACGGTAGCGAACGGACGCTTCAAAATAAACGGGTAACGGTAATCTTTCGAAGTGAATATCGCATGAAGAGGAACAGGAATTTCGAACGATTCGCCGGACGGTTTCGGAGAACGGTCATCCACGATCCGCCCGCGGTCCCGGTAGATCATACCCCGGCACGGTTTCCGGCCGCTCAGATAGTCCGTCAGTCCTCCGGTCGTAAAATCCATGACCAGAGCATCGAACACGTCAAATTGCGACATCATCCGGATGGGATCCTCCAGAAAAACGTCGCCGCCGACGGCGAGGCGTATCTGAGGCAAAACCGTCCGGAGCTTTCTGAAGAATGAAAGATCGGAATCCCAGGAAGCGTTCCCGGTGAGTGCATATACGATATCCGGCTCCAGAGCGGCTATCCTTCGGATGCAGTCTTCCTCTGTGAGCCGGTCGACGACGGCATCGATCAGATGGATCGAATAGTCGATCTCGGAAAGACGGCCGCTTTGCATGATAAAATCGATCGGGTGATTGATGTAGGCGGCCTGGGATGTTTTCGAGCAGAAATTGTCGCGGATGACGATCGATTGATAGGGTGGGCAAAGGAAAACCGCATGTTTCACGAATTCACATCTTCCCAAAAAAAACCGTGCGGGCCGTCTTCAGGCCGATCTGAAACACTCGACGGAAGCGCACCCGTTCGCTCAAGGCATAATTCACACCGTAAAAAAACAGAAAAACCAATTCGAATAGTTTGTTCGGTTTCATCCGGATCAACCGGCGGATGAGGGGGAGCAGTGCGGGAAAGCGGACGGCGGGCCAGAACAGCTTCTGAAGGTTGATGAATTCATTGCGGTACGGCTGATCGAGCGTGCTGGCGCGGAAGAATGAAGAGCCGATCCGGTTGACGGAGTAATCGTGTCCGGCTAGACCTTCGGCGATGACTCGATCGCCGAGATCTGTTCGGGGGTAGGGTTGGTAAATCGATGCAGATGGAAAGTCCGTCCGGATTCGCTGATTGAGTAGAACAGTACTGATTGCCTGATCGATGGTTTCATGTGGTAGTCCCAGCATGTTAGTCGTGCGAAAACGGATCCCCTCGGCATGAAGACAAGCGGCGGCTTTGATGATGTGATTATCGGTGACAGTCTTGCCCAGAACGTCGCTGCGGAGAGCCTGATCGCCGGATTCGAGGCCGAAGTCCACGCTGTGGCAACCGGCTTCCTTGAGCGCTCGGGCGATGTTGGTCGTCATGAGATCAGCTCGGACATGACAGACGAAAGGGATCCTGAGTTTTCGCGCGTAGAGTTCCAGAAGGTGCATCAGGCGATCGGTATTGAGGATGAACGTGTCATCCTGGAAGATCACGCTTCTTAGTCCATAACGGTCGCGTACTTCCGTGATTTCCGCGATTACACGCTCCGGTGAATGAAACCGGACGAACGTTCCCTTGTCCTGATAGATCTGACGGAGGGTATTGATCGAACAATAGGTGCAGAAATACGGACAGCCTCGTGACGTCATGAATGATTTGTTTTCATTGTCCCGCAGATGCCGGTAGCGGTAATACAGCTCGCGGTCCGGGAAGGGCAGTGAATCGAGATCCTCGATGAGATTCCCGACGTCGTTCCGGATGATCGTTCCGTTTGATCTTACCCAGAGATTCGGAATTGTGTCGGGTGGGGTTTTGCGGTCGAGCGCGTCGAGTAGGCGGCAAAACGCAAGTTCACCCTCACCACGGCAGGCGAAATCCACCGCTTCGTCTTCGATCACCTCCGGAAAGTAAGTCGCGTGGGGGCCGCCGAAGATGATCGGACAATCGAGTTGTCGGCGGATGGCACGAGCGCGCTGAAGCGCCCACGGGTGCGTTCCGGTCGTAATGGAAAACGCGATCAAGTCCGGTGCAAAGGCGCGAATACTGGAGATGTCCGTCGATCGGTCTTCGATCAGAAGCCCAACCTCATGACCCTGTCGACGGGCGATGGAGGACAGGTACATCGGGCCGAGATTTTCAGTCCAGATCCGTTGCAGAAAGAGAACGCGCGCCATGGCGCTGAGTCTATGTGTCTTTCAGGCGACGGTCAAGTTACAGATCCGAATCATCAACGTCAGAAAACGGACGGCCATGGGTGATAATGATGTCGTTCAGATGGGATTCCCACTCGAGATGGTTGGTTTTGTGACAATCATTCATCGCATTGTAGATGTTGGCGCTATACCATCCGAGTTCGAAAAAGCCTAGTAACCAGGCCGTTTCGGTGTGATTCGAGTCGATCGCTGAGGTGATGCCGGCGATGAAAATACCGTTGATTACAAATGAAGTCAGGCCATCCCTTAGTCGGCCGGCGTAGACCTGCCCCAACCCTGGAAAAACCGCTGACAACGCGCCTGCAAGCCAGGGTTTTTTGCGTCCGATCATGTTGAATTCCGAAATCTTCCGTCGCAATGCTTCAGGAGTCGATTGAGTTTCCCAGCCATCAGAATGTTGGTCGAGGAATGCCAGCGCTCCAGTGATATCCCGTGATTGCGTCCGAGCGATCACCGTTGAATATATGGCGGATTCGCGGATGTCGACGTTGATCGGAGACTCCACCAGTTCGGCAATCACGTCGGCCGCAGGCCCGTATTGCCCCTCACAATAATAAGCTTCGGCAAGCCGAAACCGGATCAATCCAGGATATCGCTCCTCTAATTCTGATTTCCGGGATGCGAGCGAGGTCAGGATCGTGATGGCATCCGAGCATTGATCCCCTTCGAGATAGCACGCACCGATTCGATACAGACAGATATCTCGGAGGAGCAGGTCATCGGATTCGAAGATGCACCGGTGATACTCGGTGATGGCACGGTAGTATTCGGCTTGTTCCCTCAGGTATTCTGCGAAAAGATAGGATGCAGGGCGTGGAGAGGCGGCAGTTGTCAGACAGGTAAAAATCAACGCGAGTGCGATCAGAGGGTAGCGTTTCATCGGGTGGCAGGATCCTCGAATAGCCAATTGGTGTTGGCGGAGAGAGGATCGAATATGCGAAGACCTCGATCGGTTCGGATGGTTCGGCCATATTCGATTTCGCCGGATTCGTGCATCAGACGTTCGAGAGCGAGAATCGTTCCGGGGACGATTCCGAATCGGGTAATTGCATCTCGGGCATATTCCGAACAGGATGGAATACACGGACAGCCGGTGCTGAGCGCGGGATGGAGTACGGTTGAGTAGAAATCGAGCATCAGGCTTGCGGTGTCGTGAAGGTAATCGATGCCCCTCGCGGGTGGTGACGGCGTGGGTGCAGATGCGCGCCATGGGCCGCGCATAACCTGATCTGTCAATTCCGAACCCTCTACCCGATTCAAAAAAATGCCAGATGCACAGATTGAAAGCATAATCATGCAGATATTCAGTCGGAACGACATCACACGTCTCAATCAGTCAGAAGGCCGGTCGGTTCGACCGGACTCGGCAGCGGCAGTTCTTCAATCCGGGGAGGCCGGCCGATCTGGAATTCCGCGACTTTCATGTTCCCGATATCCTGCCAGCCGTGGTCGAGGATTTCAGTTGTAACCGCGAAGGCATCCGATTCGCCGTAGGTCTGGTAGTTGAGTAAAAACCGGTTATCGGCATACGAACATCGCACGGCCCAGAGGGTTTCTCCGTCGGTCAAGATGATATTGAGCGCGTTCCACTCGGATCCGAACGTCTTCAGGAGAATTCCACCCCAGAGCTTGCAAGCTTCGAAGGGGGGCAGGTCATGTTCATCCATCAGCTTCAGAAGATAGACAAACAGTAACTCGCTGTCGATCGGATAATCCGGGCAGTTTTCCGGGATATAATGTCCGCCGAGAAGCTCCTGTTCGAGAATCTGGAAGTCCGCTCCCCATACGCCTCCATTGTGAATGAACAGCCAGTGCTTGCCGTCGTGAAATCTCTGAAACGGATGCGGGTCAGCCACCTGAGCGCAACCTGATGATGCGTTCCGGAGGTGACCGATGAGAACTGTCGGTCGGATCCTAAGCATATAAGCGGAGACCTGATCGTACAGATCAGTGTCCTCCTGAACATCGCGCTCGCTCCTGAATACCTGAGGGAATCCCGGGATACTCAATCGTCCTCCATCGAAATACTCGCTGTAAGCGGACAGAGACCAGCCGTTATTCTGGTGATAACGAGGCGACCTGAATCGATACAAAACATCCTCGAAAAACGAAACGGGTTGAGGTCGCCGGGAGACGATTCCGAGCAATCGGCAGTTCTCGCGCTCCTCACGCGGATCCGGTTGATTGTGTTCGATCGTGAATTGCGAGGATGTTTTCGGAGCGATCGACCGTTTCGGAAGATCCGCTGGCAATCCGATCAGCAGTAACATGCCGAGTGCGAAGGTTCGAAGGGCGATCCGGATAATGGTCATTCTTGCAGCACTCCTGCCGAGAGGAACATACGGATGGCCTGATCGGGTTTAAGATCGCTCCTTTCGAGCTGATCCGGTTTGAAATACAGGAGAAATCCTGTGGTGATGTTCGGAACCGTTGGAACAAACACACTCATGAACTCCTCGCCGCTCGGCATCTTCATGCTCCCGGTCACGAAACCGAGTGTTTTGCCTTCGTGTCCGGGTAAGTTCACGAAAACGACCTGCTGATAGTTCTGGGTGTGGGTGCCGGTGATCATGCGAACGATATCGCGGAGTGTCTTGTAGATCGTCCGAATGAGGGGCAGGCGATCGAGTGTTGATTCGATGAGCTGCCCGATACGGCGACCGATCACGCGCTGTGCGATTGCTCCCGAGACAATGATCAGAATGATGGTGACGATGAACGACGAGATCACAATGATGATCTCGAGAATCGGTATTGGGATATCGATCTCCATGAATTTGAACAAGTAGCGAAAGGCGGGTGCCAGGGGTTTGGAGAAAATTCGGACCAGGAAACGAACCAGGATGAACGTGAAGTATAGCGGGAAGAGGACAGCGATGCCTCGAGCGAGATTGGCTTTGATGTTAAAAGAACCTTGGGCTGTGCTGTTCATAATGCTCCTTCGCCTTCCGCAGGCTCATGCTATATATTAATGAGATGGACCGGGAATTTCATCCCCATCATGTACGTTTTATCTTCTGATCGAGTTGGAGGATGTGTCGACAATGGAAAAGAAAATTAAAAGCGCATACGAGCTGGCTCTCGAAAAGATGAACACATCATCGGGCGATATCGGTGCCGATCGTGAATTGACTCCTCACCAGAAAGAGCAGATCGCCGAAATCCGCCGGATTTACAAAGCCAGACGCGCGGAAGTCGAGATCATGAATCGATCTGCCATGATGGATCTGCAAAACTCGAATCTATCCGCAACGGATCCGGCGGAATGGGTCAAGGTGCGGGAAGCGCGTGAAGTCGAGTTCAGGACAACATTGAAACAAATCGAGGGAGACGAAGAGCGCGAAGTGGAGCGGGTCCGCAACGTCAACGTTTGAAGCGGGATCCCGGAGCTTCCAACGGGATGCCTTTCAGGCAGAGCGGACAGTCCGGTCCCTCCCAGGAATCGATCTCGATCCTGAGCAAGCACTGCGGTGAAAACGGGAGTTGCACCGATTGACCGGTCCTGTCGACGATGCCTCCGATTGCCACCGGGACGCCGCCGGCTCCCGTGACCATGTCGATCACCTCACGTGTGGATTTGCCGGTTGTGATCACATCCTCGACGATGATGGCGGATTCTCCTGAGTCGATCTGAAATCCTCGCCGAAGTCGCATGACACCGTCCTCGCGCTCGCCGAAAATCGCTCGGGCTCCGAGACAGGCGGCGAGTTCATGCGCAACGAGAATCCCGCCTAGGGCAGGAGCGACGACAACCGAACATTGGACGGATTGGAATCGGGACGCGAGCAATTCTCCGATGCGCCTGGCATATCGGGGAAACTGCAGGATACGGGCGCACTGCATGTATCGATCCGAGTGGCGTCCGCTGCTGAGTTTAAAATGGCCTTCGAGAAGTGCGCCGGTTTGAATGAACATGTCCAGAATTTCAGGTGAAGTATTCATCGTGATGTGCTCCTGCAGTAGTTTTAAATCGGTATCTGCACGGAACCCGTCAGATCACGGATGTGCAGGATTCCGTGCGTGGAACAGAATTCGATCATCTCGTCGAGGATCACCGTTGCGGCATCCGGGCGGACAAAATTTTCCGTGCCGATCGACACGGCAGCAGCCCCCGCCATCATGAACTCGACCGCATCTCGTCCCGAAGCGATGCCGCCCATACCGATCACGGGCAAACGGGTCGCGCGATGTATATCGAACACGCATCGTACTGCGACTGGACGGATGCAGGGGCCCGAAAGCCCGCCGGTAAGATTGGAGAGAAGAGGTTTTCCGGATTCCACATCGATCGCCATCCCGAGCAAAGTATTGATGGCGGAGAGGATATCGGCACCCCCATCCATCGCCGCACGTGCAATCGCGCTGATGTTGGTTACATTCGGACTGAGTTTGACGATGAGTGGTTTAGTGGAGGCTGTTCGGACGGCCTTCGTGACGGCTTCGGTCAGCGACGGATCCGTACCGAAGGATATCCCACCTTGTTTGACGTTGGGACAGGATACATTGACTTCCAGAGCGGCGACCCCGGGCTGATCTTCCAGTATATTGGCGAGACGAACGTAGTCTTCGATCGAACGACCGTTGATATTGGCGATGACCGCAGTGCGATACTGGCTCAGAAAAGGAAGTTTTTCCCGTATGAAAACATCGATTCCGACATTCTGCAGACCGATGCAATTGAGCATGCCGGAGGGGGTCTCGACCAATCGAGGCTGGGGGTGGCCGGGGCGGACTTCGACCGTCAATCCTTTGACGACGATTGCGCCGATCCGGTTCAGGTCCACAAACGGGGCGAACTCGATGCCGTATCCAAACGTTCCGGATGCAACGGTGATAGGATTGCTGAGCTTCAGGGGGCCCAGACTGACGTTCAGATCGATGTCGGTTGCAGCATGCATCGTCAGATCTCCATAGATCATTACGCTATCACATGCGATTTTTGTAAACAAACCGATGGATTTGTGGGCTCCGTCACTCATCCCAGTTGTTTCTGTCAGGTTTGGTGTCGGAGTATCTCGCAGTACCCGTACTTTTAACTCGCGGGAATGGAATTCATTTTTTCCAGAGCCGGTTTTATGTTATAATAATTCAGGTCAATTTGATGTCGATTATCGCCAATCTTATTCGTAGTTTTCAGGAGGGATCATGAACAAGCAGCCTTCAAATGTCAGTGTGATAGCAGAGGGATTGATCATTACAGGAAATATCTCGGGTGAAGGAGATATGCAACTGGCGGGATGTGTCGAGGGTGAAATTTCATTGAAGAACGGCCGTTTGTTTGTTGAGCAGAAGGGATTTGTCGAGGGCAATGTCAGGGTTCGTGAAATTTCGATTTCAGGTGAGGTGCGCGGTACAATCGAAGCGGGTACCCGCGTGACGATATCATCGACGGGCAAGATCAAAGGCGATGTCAAAACGTGCAAGATCGATATCGCTGAAGGTGCATTTCTATGCGGTGAATTTAACGTCGAGGATCGAATCGTTAAAAATGGTGAGTGATCAGATCGAATGACGAGGAGTTCTCAAGATGAAAACCCAGAGTGGTGATCGAACGGCGCAGGCACTAGCAGTCGCATTTGCACTGTCGTTTGGCTTGCTCGGGCTCGCAGTCGTCAAACCCGAGTCGCTGCCGGTCGGGATGCAGATGATCCGAGATGTGCTCGTGCATCCATTCTTCATCATCCCTCTGGCTGTCATCTTCACCGGATCCGGTGTCGCGCTGTTATCATTGAGGATTGCCAAACATAACAGCGATCGCCGTCTCCGAGCGAAATTCGCGGATGCGAATGATCGTCTCATCCGACCACTCCGTCTGCATGAAATCACGGATACGTCACTGCAGCAATTTGCTTCGCTCTCCGATATCACCGCGCGCATTCATTTTCTTGCGCGAATGGGCGATGAAGGTGCTGTGCAACTCGTTGATTGTATCATCGCTGCGACCATGTCCACGCGGGCGAGCGATATTCACATTGAGCCGGGAATGGAATCCGTCCAGGTGAAGTATCGGATAGACGGCGTGCTGACCGATATCGGCGACTATCCGAAGTCGGTGCACAATCGAGTGATCACGCGGCTTCGCGTCATGTCGAACCTGACTATATATAAAAAAGGGCAGCCGCAGGACGGCCGGATCGATGTGCGTCTGGGAAATCGAACCCTCGACGCCCGTTTATCAATCATGCCTACGCTCAACGGTGAAAAAGCAGTCATTCGTGTTTTCGAAAGCGGGGATCACGATTTCGAACTCACCAAACTCGGAATGACTCCGGGCATCTTCGAGCAGTATGCGGATTTGCTTATGCGCCCCCATGGCACAATCCTGCTCACCGGACCGACCGGTAGCGGGAAAACGACGACGTTGTATGCATCGGTTCGGGAAATCATCAAAAAGAGGGGTGAACGCACCAACATCATTACGATCGAGGACCCGATCGAAAATGAAATACAGGGGGTCAACCAGGTTCAGGTAAATCCCGTGCGAGAACTCACCTTCGCTCAGGGCTTACGCTCGATTCTCCGACAGGACCCCGATGTCATCATGGTCGGAGAGGTCCGGGACCGTGAGACGGCAGACATCTGCGTGCGCGCCGGGATGACCGGTCATCTCGTCATTTCCTCCATTCATGCCGAATCGTCGGTAAGTGTTTTCAACCGTCTGATCGAGATGGGCCTCGAATCGTTTCTCTTGTCATCCGCAATCACATGTATCGTGGCCCAGCGACTCGTACGCCGCAATTGTCCGCATTGCATCAAACCTTACATACCGCCTCTCCAGGCATTAAAAACACTCAAGATCCCAGCAGGCGAATCAATCATCTACCAGAAGGGCGTTGGGTGTCCTAAATGCAACGACCGCGGATTTCTCGGGCGGATCGGTATCTTTGAAGTGCTGATTGTGGATGAGGATCTTCGAAGCTTGCTGAAGCAGAAAGCGCCGACACAGGACTTGCAGGATACGGCCAAACGCGCAGGAATGCGGACACTCCTGGATGATGGAATGGACAAAGTCCGCAGCGGGGTGATCGATGTCGAGGAACTGGCGCGGGTTTTAGGGTGATGTTTGTCAACACCCCGGATGGCGATCCAGGGAGGTGTGAGGGTGTTCGAGAGTGAATATTCAGATTGAAAAAGGGACACTGGCAGGACGGATTCTGCCGTTTCTTCTTCGTGATCTGTATCTGGCGAAGCAGACCGGAATGCTGTCAATCAGTCATCAGAGTGTCCGCAAGTTTCTGTTTTTTGAAGAGGGCGCTATCACGTTTGTCCAATCATCCATTCCAGACGAACAACTTGGAAACTTGATGCTCAGGGGTGGAGTCTATTCGGATGAAAAGTATGAACAGATTTCCACGCTGGTGCGTGAAGGTGGCTGGAAAAACCCGAAGATTCTCGATCTGAATCTGATCAAACAGAACACCATCGACTGGTGGATGCGTACGCTCATCAGGGAAGTCCTTTTATCCATGTTCGAATGGGAGTCGGGTGATTATCACTTCATGTTCGACAAACGACCGCCCCAGACCTGTCCCACAACGTCCATGGACACTTTGAAATTGATCCTCGCCTGCGTCCGACGCATCAAATCGATCGATTCGATGCAGATGTGGCTTGGTAGCGTGGATCAGGTTCCAATGATCGACTCTGATATGATGACACGCGGTTTTTCCGATCTGAACCTAACGCCTCAGGAAGGATATTTCCTGTCCCGCATCGATGGGTCGCTCTCTTTCCGCCAGATTATTACATTGGCGGGTCCCCAGAAGGTCGACATGCTGCGTTTTCTGGTCAGTGCATCCTTGACGGGGCTGATTCGGAACTCGGGCATGCGGGTGGTCTTCAAGCCCACTGAGCCGATCAAGCCATCCATCGCACCTCCACCCCAATCTCCCCAGCCTCCCCAGCCTCCCCAGCCGCCTCCGCCGGTGCAGACGACTCCCGAACAGAAGAGTACCGATGAGAACACAGAGGATGTGACGTTGACTGAAGAGGAACTCCGGGAGATCGCAAAATTGGGATCCCGCAGTCTCCTTACGGCACCATCAAGGTTCGCTGAATCCGAGCAGAAGGGAACAGGAGCTGTCGATGGCTCGATGAAATTGGAATATTTGCGTGATGGTGAATTCATCGAGTCGGGTTCGCAGGGCGATGCGGCGGTCGACATCGAAAAACTTAAACTAGAAGCGGAAGATGCTGTCGATGCTCTGGGTGACAAGATCACGTTCATGATCGATGGACAGACTGTTGACGGTGAGAGCAATTTATTCGGGCAGAGTTCTCTAAAGGATCTCTTTTCCAGTGGGGATGTCGACGAGCAGTGGGGCCGATGGATGATTTCCGCGGATGAATCCGATGAGGAACTTCTGAAAGAATGGGCGGAATCCTGGAAAACGTGGGAGGAGCAGTCGAAGGAACTGGAAGAGATCCAGAAAAAATTGCAGGAAACGCAGAACGCATTGAAGGGTGAATCCAACCGAGAACGCGCCGCGTCTCTAGCAAAACGCATCGAAGAGCTCGAACGTCTCTCTGAGCAGATCATCTCCACCAAGAAAAAGGAAATCCTGGTTGCACAGCGACGTGCGCAGGTCCAGTCTCATTATGAGGTCATGCATCTTTCACCCAATGCGTCCATGGAGGAAATCCGCGAGGCATACTTCAAATGGCTGACCGAGTATCAACCGGACCCTCGATTCGTCTCTCAATTCGAGTCCCTGAAGGATGCCATGAACATCCTCTGTGATCGACTCCATGAAGCTTATGAAATCTTGATCGATCCCGAGACAAGACGTAGATATGATGAAAACCTGACACGGCAGAAAGAGTCTACGCGGGTTGTGGCTGATAAGAAAAAAAGGCTGGCTGCCGAGCACCTTCAGTCGAGTCAAAATGCAATCAAACGCGGCGATACCATGCTCGCCATGCGCTTCCTCCGAGCATCGATCTCGTTGGATCCAAGAAACTCCCAATACTATCAGGCTATGGCGGATATTATCGCGAAAAATCCTCGCTGGTGGCAGGAAGCGATGCGGTTCTATCACAAGGCTTATCATCTCAATCCGGATAACGTCGATGTGCTTATCGAAGTCGCGCTTCTAGCCAATCGGTCCAACCATCCCGAATTCGCGGAAAAAGCCCTTCACCAGGTGCTCCGCGCTCGGCCGGGATACCCCCGGGCCATCAAACTGATGAATGAAATTAAAGGACAGCAACCGGGTTTGTGACCGCATGACCCTTTTCGCATGAATCAGCCATGAAACATCTCGATTACGCGCAGTTCAAACGATCATTCTTCCACCTGGTTACCCTCGATGACACCTCCGCAAAATTAGCGCTCTCGTTTGCTGTCGGGCTATTCATCTCCTTGTCGCCTCTCTTCGGCGCACATACCATCATCGGTTTTGCATGTGTTATCCTGTTTAGAATGAATCTCCCGGCAATGATGCTTGGGATATGGGTCAATGGACCGATTTCTGCGCCATTTGTTTATGCCGGCTTGTACTACTTCGGACGATTGTTCTTTGCAGGTAAAGTCATCGACATGGCGCTCCCATGGAATCAAATCCTTGCAACGCATTTTGAGGATGTGGTGATCCAGGTCACGATTGGTTGGCTGATCCTCGGCGCCTGTATCTGCCTGCTCAGCTATGGCCTGCTGAAAAAGACGATCGACGCATTCCGTTTAAAACGACACACCAGAACGGAATCGGGATCTCAAGTCAACTCCTGATGCCGCGACTACCGAACGGCCGATACACACAATTTGACACGACAGCCGATATGGGTATCGACGTCGTGTCGGATACCATCGAGCATCTGTTCGAGACCACGGCTTACGCGATGTTCGATCTGATGATCGACTCATCCGCTTTGAATCCCGACACCCATCTCGAAGTCAATCTCGAATCCCGCTCTCTCGAAGATCTGCTGATCGATTGGCTCAATGAGTTGATTTTTCTATCCGAGACGCGATGTGTCGCTTGTGTTCGGTTTCAGGTCGATCTGAATGGATTCAGACTCAGGGCACTCGTTGAGGCAGTTTCTGTTATCCCGGGCTCGATGAATCGGATCGGGATGATCAAAGCGGCGACATATCATGGGTTGGAAATCGCCATTTCGGATAACATGCTCTTTCTTCATGTTCTCTTTGATGTCTGATACAATCAAATCGATGATGAAACTCAAAAGACTGGATGAATTCCGCTGGGAAATCCCACAAGGATCGATACCTGGGATGAGGGTTCCGGGATGGGTTTTTGCGGATGAAGAAATGATGAGAAGCATCCGTCAAGATGAGTCACTCCGTCAGGTCGCGCAAACCGCGACATTACCAGGTGCTACCCGCGCATCTATCGCCATGCCCGACATTCACTTCGGATATGGGTTCCCGATCGGTGGTGTTCTTGCTTCAAGAGTCGATTCCGGAGTGGTTTCACCCGGAGGAGTCGGATTCGATATCAATTGCGGTGTGCGGCTTCTGAAAACTACCTCTCATGTCGATGATCTTGCGGATCACATTTCCGATCTGGTCAAGCTGATGTTCAGCCACATTCCTACGGGTGTCGGGTCGGCTGGTTCGCTGCGTCTGAATCGGAAACAGCTCCATCAAGTAGTCGTGAATGGAAGCCGTTGGGCGATTGACGCCGGATTCGGATTCCACGAGGATCTCGATCGAACGGAAGATGGTGGATGTCTACCGGGTTGTCAGATCGACTCCATCAGTGATCATGCCTTCGAGCGAGGTGTCGAGCAACTCGGGACATTAGGGTCTGGAAATCACTTCATTGAGGTCCAGTTTGTCGAGGAGATCTTCGAACCGGTTCTGGCCGCCGCATTCGGTCTGGAAAAAAACCTGATCACATTTCTGATTCATACGGGATCGAGGGGATTGGGGCATCAGATCTGTACGGATTACCTGAGAGTGATGGGAGACTGTCTTCGGAAGTACGCGATTTCTTTACCCGATCGGCAACTCGCATGTGCACCAGTTGAATCGAAGGAAGGGCAGTCATACTTGAGCGCAATGCGGGGTGCGGCGAATTTCGCCTGGGCAAATCGACAATGCATCACGCATCGGATTCGTGAAGTATGGATGAAGCTTCCGGGGCACAAAGGTTGTCCGGAAGACATTCAGACCGTTTATGATCTCGCACACAATATCATTAAAATCGAGGATCATGATCTGAACGGGCATATGGTTTCCTTCGCTGTCCATCGCAAGGGGGCGACCCGAGCGTTCTGTGCCGGATCGAAATACATTCCTGAAAGCTATCGCCTCTACGGCCAACCGGTCATCGTTCCGGGTGACATGGCCCGGGCATCATACGTGTTGTGCGGAACGAAAGCGGCGGAGAGAGAGGTTTTTGCGTCATCATGTCATGGTGCCGGCCGCATGCTCTCTCGAAAAGCCGCAATGAAAGCCGCTCGCGGTCGATCGATAGCGGGAGAACTGCTTGCCAGAGGAATACGCATCGCTGCAAAAGGAAAAGAAACGTTGGCGGAGGAAATGCCGGAGGCCTATAAGCCCATCGAGCAGGTTGTCGGTATCATGATTCGATCGGGTTTGGCCATTCCGGTGGCTCGTTTGCGGCCATTGGGTGTGATCAAAGGATGAGGCGGATCAGGAGATTTTACTGCCAGGTGGAAGATCGCTTTCGATCGTCAGGTATTTGACACTGCTATAATCGGGTGTGGATGCCGCGAGCAGCATGCCGTCGCTGAGCATGCCTCGCATCTTACGCGGTTCCAGGTTGGCCAGGACAATTATCTTTTTCCCGACGAGATCTTCCGGCTGATAATACTGACGGATACCGGCAAGGATGGTTCGCGGGGTTTCTTCGCCGATGTCGACTTCCATCTTGATCAGCCGATCCGCGCCTTCGACCGGAGATGCCTGCTGTACCAGACCGACGCGAAGCTCGAGTTTTTGAAAATCCGATATGTTGATTCTATCCATCTCCGTGACTCCTCCCATCATCCAGCATTTCGCCGATTCAGTCTTTCCGACGGTCTTTCTTGTATCGCATTCCTTGAAAAATTGCCATGAACATTTTGTGTTGAAACCTTTCCATTGTGCGCCTTTGGTTGACATTCCGTCCGACTTTTGATTACGTGCAACCTGATTTAAGGGGAGGAGTTCAATATGAAACCCGGTCAAATTGGAATCCGAAGGGAAGACAAGAATAAATGGGAAAAACGAGTCCCGATCATACCGGATGATGTTCGGACACTCGTTCGGGATCATCACCTGGAGGTGGTCGTTCAACCGGCACAGGACCACCGGATCTTTCCGGATGACGCATACCGGTCAGCCGGCGCACGGATCAGTGAAAGTCTCGACGGCTGCAATGCCGTTTTCGGCGTCAAGGAAATCCCCACCAACCTGTTCGCTCCCGGTGTCGCCTACATCTTTTTTTCGCATGTCATCAAAGGTCAATCCTACAATATGCCCATGCTAAGGAAAATGATGCAGTCCGGCTGCTCACTCATCGACTACGAGAAAATCGAAGATGACCATCATCGACGTCTGATATTTTTTGGACGGCATGCTGGATTGTCTGGGATGGTTGAAACTCTCCATGCACTCGGACAGCGCCTGTTGAACGAAGGCGTCCCGAACCCGTTCTCTGGAATCCTCCAACCATATCAATATCATTCGCTTGATGAGATCAAGCAGGTGATACGCGAGGTCGGCGACCGAATTCGAACCGATGGACTCCCGTCGGAGCTCACACCATTCATCTGCGGGTTCACCGGATATGGTAATGTGTCCAAAGGCGCTCAGGAGATCTTTGATCTGCTGGGCGGCCGGGCGCTTGATCCTGCTGATGTGCGCCGAAGTGTTCCGAAAATCAAAGATGCCAGGCATGTTTGCCACAAGGTTGTGTTTCAGGAGCGACATCTGGTCGAGACGGTCTCGAAGAACGCCGTGTTCGACTTAAAGGATTATTATGAGCATCCGGAAGAGTACCGGAGCGTATTCATGGATTACGTTCCGAATCTGAATGTGCTGGTCAACTGCATCTATTGGACCATTCGCTACCCGCGCCTGATTACCCTGGACGATTTTCATGCAATGTTTTCCGGCCCGACCGCCCCTGCGCTGCGTGTCATCGGTGATATCTCGTGTGATATCGACGGCTCGATCGAAGCCACCGTCAAGGCGACCAGCGTGGATTCGCCGATGTTTGTCTACGACCCGGTTACCGGTAAAGCAACGGATGGCGTTGATGGGCGCGGCGTTGTGATTATGTCGATCGAGAATCTGCCCTGTGAAATTGCGAGGGAGGCATCGAGCGATTTTTCCAGGGTTCTCACGCCTTTCGTTCCCGAGATCAGCCGTGCGAATTTCGATCTGCCGAGGGAGAGCACAGGATTGAGTCGTGAGATCTGGGATGCCGTGATTCTGAAGAAGGGTCTCCTGACACCTTCATATCAATATATCAACCAGTTTCTAAACGCATAATCGGAGATTCACAATGTCCAGCAAGGTTTTAATGCTTGGAGCCGGCCTCGTTGCCGAACCCATTGTCCGATATTTACTCGATTGCCCCGATATTCGTCTGACACTCTGCGACCTGACCGTTGACCGAGCGCTGAAGCTGGTCGATGGCCACCCGAGAGGAACCGTTCGCGCTTTGGATATCAATAATGAGACTGAACTGGAGCAGGGTGTACGCGAACATGATCTGAGCATCAGCCTTCTCCCCGCTCTGCTTCACCCGATTGTCGCTAAATACTGTCTCAAGCATTCAAAACATCTCGTCACCTCCTCCTATGTCAGTCCGGTCATGCGGAGTTTCGATGAGGAGGCGAAGGCGCGGAATATCCTGTTTCTGAACGAAGTCGGCCTCGATCCCGGGATCGACCACATGTCGGCCAAGAGGGTTTTCGATGAAATCGATCGACGAGGGGGCCGGATCACGGGTTTCCGAAGCTACTGCGGGGGCCTGCCTGCCCCGGAAGCGAATACCAATCCGTTCGGATACAAGTTTTCATGGGCTCCGCGTGGCGTTATTCTGGCCGCACGGAATGCCGCGAAGTACCTCTGGCAGGGGAAACTATGTGAGATCCCCGGAGAAGAACTGTTCAGGCACTTTCATTATCTGACGGTTGATGGAATGGAATTTGAGGCGTATCCGAACCGTGACTCGATGCCCTATCAGGAGCTCTACGGCCTGAGAGATATTCATACGATGTTTCGCGGAACATTCCGCTACAAGGGATGGTGTGTCACCTTGAAAGCGCTGGTCGATCTGGGATTTCTGGACATGACCGAACGCGTATTCAAGGCCGCGAACTACGAGGAACTCATGCGGGAACGGATCGATGCTCCTGTCGGCAATCTGCGCGAAGCCATGGCGTCGAGGTCCGGATTGCCCGTCGACCACCCGGCAATCGACAATATCACGTGGCTGGGGTTGACCAGCCGCCAGCCATTGCCTCGCAATGTGAACAATGCACTCGACTTCCTCGTCCACCTGTGCCTCCTGAAACTCCAGTTTCAGCCCGGAGAACGGGATATGGTGGTGTTGCATCACATCTTCGATGCGGAGTTTGCGGGAACAGCGCGAACGATCACCTCAACGCTGATCGATTACGGCATTCCGAACGGTCAGACCGCCATGGCGCGAACTGTCTCGCTTCCCGCCGCGATCGCCACCCGTCTGATCCTTCAGAACAAGATATCTCTGCGCGGAGTGCAGATCCCCGTGCATCCGGAAATCTACAACCCGATTCTCGATGAACTGGCCACCCTTGGCATCACCTGCAAAGAATCCGGTATCTGAAGCGGCGCACAGTCCGCTTTCGATATCAGTAGTCATCCCCTCTGCGGGAGCACCTTCTGTATTCGATGAATGCTTGTGTGCCTTAATAAGAGGAGATCGACAACCGGATGAGATCATTCTTGTCGATGATGCCATGGATACTTCGGCTTACGCAATTGCGGAGAAATGGGGGATCAGAGTTGTCGACAATCGAGGCCAGGGAGTCTCGGCTGCGCGCAATGCAGGGGCACGGGCAGCATCCGGTGACATCATCCTATTCACGGATACTGATGTGGTTTTTCCGCCTTCCGCTTTATCTCGCGTGACAACCTTTTTCATGGCGCATCCCAAAGTCGCCGGATGTGTCGGAATACAATCCGCTGGACTTCGTTTCACCAATTTTGCCAGTCGATACAAAAATCACTGGATGCGGTTCACTTATCACAGACTTCGAAATCCGGTGAACCTGTTTTATACATCATGTGCTGCCATTCGACGGGAAGTGTTTCTCCGGACTCCAGGATTCGATGAACAATACCGGCTGCCCAGCATCGAAGATACGGCTTTTGGCGATGAACTCGCAAAACAATGTGCCGACATTTTCGTCATTCCGGATCTGGAGGTGGAACATGCTAAATCCTATACCGGATGGAAGGTTCTAATCACCGATTTCGCAAGATCGAGTGCATTGATGCGGTATGTGTTGCGAAAGTCGCGTGACCGGCGGAGTGGATGCATCCGGAGCACATCCGTTCCGAAACGCTTCATGGTCGCGTGCATGCTCATGGGACTTTCGTGGCTGGGCCTGGGTGCTGCGCTCCTGATTCCTTTCCCAGCACTCGGATTCAGTGGATTCTGTCTCCTTGGACTACTATTATTGAATGCGACCTGGTTGGAGTATCTAAACCGGGAAGAGAGCGCTCTTTTCGCTCTTCAAGCGACTGCTTTTCTGCCGATCGATCTGACCGTTGTAATAGCGGGAATGGTTGCAGGTGTTACTGGGTATCTGTTCGGTCGCCGGTATTGAGGAGGTTCTGTCTGAAAGTTCAGTTCATTGTTCCACCGAGTAATCTGCGAGAGCGGTATGGCGATTTACTGGAAGCAGGGGCTGTGTATCCTTCGATGGGCATCGCCTATCTCGCCGCTGTCGCCGAAGAATCCGGGCATCAGGTCGATGTGGTTGATGCCGAAGCCTCTCAACTCGGATTCGACGACATCCGTGACCGGATCCGGTCCTTCCAACCAAATGTGATCGGAATGCAGACCTTCTGCGCCAATCTCAAACGCTGTTACACGATTGCAGACATTGCAAAATCGATCGATCCGTCGATCCGCGTTGTGCTCGGAGGAGTCCAGGCAACGTTGTTTGTCAAGGCTCAGTTCGAGCAGTCTTCGATCGATTTCGTGGTGGTGGGCGAGGGGGAGTATACACTTCGTGAACTGCTGACCGTGATCGACTCGCCAGACGCATATCCCGGCGTGACTGGTCTGGCATATCGGGAGGCCGGCGGCCGAGTCTTGATCAACCCCACGCGTCCCCTTATCCGCAATCTCGATGAGTTACCTTTCCCGGCTCTCCACTTATTCCCGATGGAACGCTATCACTCATCATCGCAGCTTCGAGGTTCCAGGACATTACATATCCTGACCAGCAGGGGATGCCCGTACCAGTGCTCGTATTGCTCTGGAGACCTGATTTTCGGCCGGACGTTCCGATTCCGGTCGGCTTCGAAGGTTATCAATGATATTCGCCGTCTGGTATCCGAATTCGGAGCAGACAGCATTCAATTCTATGATGAGTCATTTACCGTTAACCGAAAGCGGGTTTTCGAGTTGTGTGATGCGCTGGATGCCTCTGGCTTGAATCTGCCGTGGGCCTGCTTTACGCGAGTCGATTTGGTGGATCGCGAAATACTGACGCGCATGCGTGATTCGGGTTGCTATCAGATTTTCTTTGGTGTTGAGACCGGAGTGCCCAGACTTCTGGAGATCATCCGCAAGGGCACCACACTGGATCAGGCACGAACTGCATTTAAACTCACACGTGAACTCGGCATCGAAACCGTTGCATCGTTCATGCTCACGCTGCCGACCGAAACCATCGAGGAAACCTGGGAGTCGATCCGATTCGGGATTGATCTGGATCCGGACTACATATACTGGCTGACATTTGTCCCCTATCCGGGAAATGACCTGGCCGAGATGGCGAAGCAGACCGGTTCGATCATCAACGATGACCCGACCACATACAATGTCTTCAACGAGATCGTATATGTTCCGGAGGGGCGTAATGCGGACGAAATCCGCCGGACGGTCGCGATTGCGTATCGTAGATTCTATCTGCGGCCTCGCTACATCATACGTCAACTGTTCAAGATTACTCGGCTGCCTCCGATGAAAGCCTGGAATCTGATCAAGGGCGGACTGAGGACTTTCCTCAAGTCCAAAGTCTGATATGGCGCGCGTCCTGTTCATCCAGAATTTCTGGTTCGAGTATCTCGGCACAATGATCCTGTCCGCTGTGCTTAAAAACGCCGGCCACACGGTCGATCTCGTCATCGATTCCGACGCAGAGCAAATCACTCGATATGCACGAAACTTCAAACCGGATCTGGCCGCGATGTACTGTGTCAGCGGAAGCCATGCCTGGGTCACTCGGACACTTAAAAGTCTCAAGGATTCGATCCACCTTCGAACGATCGTCGGGGGGCCTCACGCGACATATTTCCCTGAAATCATTCAGGATGAGGGGGTCGATATCGTCTGCCGTGGTGAGGGTGAGGGAGCGTTTTCCGAGCTTGTGGAACGCATCGATCACGGCCAGTCCTTCGACGACATCCGGAATCTCTGGGTGAAAACGGATACCCGTATCACACGCAATCCTATCCGCCCCTTGATCGAGGATCTCGACGCGTTGCCGTTCCCCGATCGTGACCTTTATTATAAATACGACATCCTGAAGACCAGCCCCAGCAAGCATTTCATCACGGGTCGTGGATGCCCGTTCAATTGCACATTCTGCTGCAACAAAGCCTACAAGGAAATCTATCATGGACTGGGCGCCATGGTCAGGAGAACTGATCCGGCACGAGTCTGCGAGGAGATCCGATCCGTCGCCGAACGCTATCCTCTGGAGTCGGTTCGGTTCGATGATGAGGTGTTCCTTCTCGACCCGGAGTGGGCTGTCGAATTCCTGAATAGGTATGCGAAAGAAATTCACCTGCCATTCTCGTGTTTAATCCGCGCTGATCTGACGACCGAGACGATCGTGCGGGCCATGAAAGAGGCGGGGTGTTACATCGCCTATTTCGGGATCGAGAGCGGGAATGATCGGATTCGAAATCAAGTGCTCGGGAAAAACATCTCACGGGATCAGATCCGTCAAACCGCGTGGTTCTTGCGAAAACACGGGATTCGGATCGGTACGTTCAACATGGTAGGTATGCCAGGGGAAACATTTGACAATGCCTGGGAAACCGTTCGTCTGAATCAGGAAATCAGAAGTGATTATCCATGGTGCTCCATTATCCAGCCCTATCCGGGAACGGAACTCGAACGTCAGGCTAAATCCGGAGGCTTCCTTGATCCAGGGTATGGAGTCGATGACCTGACCCAGTCGTACTTCAACAATACCGTGCTGGATAATCCCGATGCGCAGGCAATTGTCGCGCTCCAGAAACTGTTCTATCTGGCAGTCAAATTCCCCTCGCTTTCAGGCATACTCCGGAAGATGGCTCGCAGCGGACGATATCACGGTTTGCATCGCTGGATCTTCAACATCACTTACGCCTATCGTTACTCTAAAACGTATCGCATGCCCTTCACTGAACTAGTGAAAAGAGCCTTGTTATGGAAAGCAAACTACTGAAACGACGATTTCCCGCATGGCTGATCGTGACATGGGGCGGGTTTAACGCCGGTGCACTGTTCGGACTGGCCGATGCGCTCGCGATCATCATGCTCGGATTGTCTGCCTTTGAACGCGGAGGAGCTTTCGTCGGTTTGATCGCCGGCGATGCGTTCGGGTGCGGGTTGATCGGAATCGCATCTGTCTGGCTGGCGTCCGGGATGGCGTGTGTTTTTCGGATCCGTGGGCGTCGGTTCCGACCACTGCTCGCGGGACTTTTGACGATGTTGGTGTGCGGGAGCTTAAGTTTTCGCAATCTGCACTGGGCGTTTCGGGAGCCGGAAGGCGTTCCTCCCGGGGATGCCGGGAACATCCTGATCATTACGCTTGATACACTGCGTGCCGATGCTCTGGGATGCGGTGGGAATTCGTCGGTTCGTACCCCGATGCTCGATCACCTGGCGGCGCGTGGCGTGCAGTTTTGCAATGCCGTTTGCACAGTACCGATGACGACCCCATCGCACGCGTCCATGCTCACCTCGACGATTCCCGCCGTGCATGGTGCGCTCGAAAACCGGTATCGGTTGAACGAACAGAATCAAACGCTCCCCGAAGTGCTGCGCGAAAGAGGGTATCGGACGGCAGCGTTTGTGAGTTGTTATCCACTCGATCGGAGATTCGGACTCGATCAGGGTTTCATGTTGTATCATGATCGATTCGGGGTGCCGGGAGACTTGCGTCAGATGTCGTGGCTCAAACCGATTCTCGAGTACTGCCATCGGCATGACATGGAGCGGATTGCACGGCATACCAACTCACTAGTGATACCCTGGATTCGGCGCTACTCGACGATGTCGCCGTTTTTCCTCTGGATCCATTACTTTGATCCTCATGCGCCATACGCGCCTCCTCCCCAGGAAAGACAATATTACCTGGAGAATCCCCTGGAAGGACGGCCATATCTGGATGACGACGATTATAAAAAAGCGCGTAATGCTGTGCCTCCAGGATTCCGGGACAAAGCTGTTCCTGGTGTTCCCGAAGGGCTGTATCTGGGGGAGGTGTCCGAAACGGATCGAGCCCTCGAGCGAGTGTTCCGGGAAATCGCAGCACGGAAGGTCCTGGATCGTACAACTGTATGTCTGGTGGCGGATCACGGTGAGTCAATGGGTGAACATGGGTTGTTTTACACCCACGGAGAAGACATCTATGAACCCGCCCTGCATGTTCCGATGATCTGGTTTAATGCCGGTCCCGACAGACGACTCAACGACCGACTTGTAAGTCTCATCGATATCGCTCCGACTGTGTTGACAAGGCTCGGATTTCCGATCCCCGAAATGATGGAGGGAATGGATCTTTTCATCGAACATCAGCGGGAGGGGTGTCTTGTCGAGAACTACGGATTGATCATGACTCATGGCGCCACGAAACAGAGGGGCTTTCGAACCGGGGAACAGAAGTACATCCTATCGGTCGAATCGCAGACCAGTGAACTTTATAATCTGGAGGACGATCCCGGAGAGACGCGCGATCTGGCGGCTTTCAGTTCGTCAACGGTCGAATCACTGAAAAGGATGACAACGGAAGGCTTCGATCAGGCCGCGAAACGTCGAATCGATTCGGTTCCGGACACATCCGACGAGACGATGCAGCGGCTGAAATCGCTTGGTTATTTCCAGTAATTCCGATACACTGATTTAGGTTCGACGGAATAATCATCCCCACTCCATGTGCCTCGGGATCGACCAGGGAGACACGTTCGAAAATGCCCGTGCCCAGTTATCTTCAGTTCGCTTCCCGCATTGTCTCGAAAAAGCAAGTTCTGCCTCACTATCTCGTCTTTTTCGTCACCCGGAACTGCACGGCGCGATGCGCGCATTGTCTATTGGGAGAACGAGCGGAGAGTCATGACGAGTTGACTGTCGAAGAGATCGAGCGGATGACGGCCCACATGGACCCTTTGTTGTTTCTTCTCATCACGGGCGGGGATCCGTTTCTTCGAGATGACATCGATCGGATCGTTGCGGCATTCTATCGTAAACCTGGTTTCCGGAATCTCGGAATGCCGTCCAATGGCTTCTTCCCATCGAAGATCATCACGGCGGCCGAAACGATTCTGAAGCAATGCCCGGGAATCGATTTCGCCATCGATATCTCGATCGACGGCGTTGGTGAAGATCATGATCGGATACGGGGAGTGCAGGGGCTGTTTGAACGAGCAATTGAGACGTATCGGGGATTGAGTGAATTGAAGAAGCACTTTCACAATTTCAATCTCAATGTCGCCGTTACGGTCTCGCATTTCAATCAGGATAAACTCGACTCCATCTATGAATTCCTCACCCGTGATCTCGGTGTGGTCAATATCAACCATCTCCTTTGCCGTGGTGATCCACGGGATCCCGTTGCCCTGCAGGTCGAACTCAACAAGTATCGCGCGTTCTCCGATCGACTCGACAGGGATCTTAAACAGCGAATGCTGACAGGTTATTCCGGTTATCCGTTCGCGGACATGATCAACGCAATGAAGAACATGCGTCGGCGGGTCATCGAGAAAATCCATACAGATCGGCGGTTTGTTGTTCCATGTTATGCGGCGCGTCTGGGAGTGATTCTGTATCCGGACGGATCGCTTGCGCCCTGCGAACTCCGCAGTGAAACACTCGGGAACATCCGTGAGGAGAACTATGATTTCAGAAAGATCATGTGGTCCGAACGAGCGGATCAGGTGCGACACTCGATTCGCCGGGAACGTTGTTTTTGCACATATGAGTGTTTTCTAACTAACGCGATGATGTTCAATCCGATTATGCTGATGTCCGTCATAGCAGAGACATTTCGCATCAAAGTCTCGCGGTTCTTGCACAAGGAGAAGCATTAATGCATCGACAATTCAAGGTCTCCGTCGTCATACCCTGTTACAACGAGGAACACGGAGTGGCGAAAGTCATTCCGTCGCTTCCGGATTTCATCGATGAGATCATCGTAGTGGACAACAACTCATCGGACCGAACGGCGGAGACCGCAGCAGGACTCGGGGCTCGTGTTGTTTCGGAAACGCGACAGGGCTATGGAGCAGCTTATAAGACGGGGTTGAAAGAAGCGACGGGTGATATCATCGTGACAATGGACGGCGATGCGACCTACCCGGCGCACGCCATCTCATACCTCATCGAAGTCCTGTATCTCGAAGAACTCGATTTTATCTCGGCGGCTCGAATCCCCATCCACTTCGCCCACTCCATCAATATGATCCAGCGGTATCTCGGGAACATCTTCCTCACCACCGTTCTGTTGCTTCTTTTCGGAATCAAATTGCGTGACAGCCAGAGCGGAATGTGGGTTTTCAGAAGACACGTGCTGGACAAGGTCTCGGTCGAAAGCGATGGCATGCCATTCTCAGAGGAATTCAAAATCCGCGCTTATCGCCATCCCGAAATTCGTGCGCGTGAGGTGCCGGTGCAGTTTCGGTATGTCGCAAGGATCGGTCACTCGAAATTGAATATCTGGAAAGACGGCTGGAAAAATCTCCAGTATCTGTTCCATCTCAGAAAAACGCTCTGATTCCATTCGACCGGGAGGTAAATATGCCTGGAAGAGTGCTCGGAATGATTCTCGCAGGAGGACGCGTCGGTGAATTGACGGCGCTGACGCTCATCCGACCAAAATCGGCTGTGCCGTTCGGCGGCCTGTACCGAGTGATCGACTGCGCTCTGACCAATATGACGGACAGCGGCATTCAGAACATCGGCATTCTCTCTCAGTACCGTCCTCTGTCTCTCATGGATCATGTTGGGACCGGAAAACCCTGGGATCTGTCCGGTTTTCATCGGGGCGTACGGTTCCTTCCCCCGCACACCGGCGTCACCGACGCAGATTGGTACAAGGGAACTGCGGATGCGTTGTTTCAGAACATCGATTACATCCGTAGTCATCATCCCGACCGGGTATTGATCGTTTCCGGCGACCACATCTACCGGATGAATTATGATGTCTTGTTCGAACTGCATCAGGCTCGGGGCGCGGAACTGACAATGGCCGTAACTCCCGTGTCGCTGTCAATTGCCAACCGGTTCGGCATCGTGCGACTCGGACCCGACAACCGAGTGCTGGAGTATGCCGAAAAACCTGTTAAACCATTCTCGAATCTGGCATCGATGACCGTGTATCTCTTCGAAACGGATGTCCTGATCCGTGAACTCGAACGCAATGCCGCAATGGGTCACACATTCCAGATCTACGATGAGATCCTGCCCGAGATGGTGCGGCGCGGAACGGTTTTCTGTGATGTATTCCACGGTTACTGGTCCTATAGCCGATCTGTAGCGGAGTATTACCGGACAAACATGGATTGCATCGGAACGCAGTCACCAATCGATCTCGTAAAATGGTCGCTCAATACGAAATTTGAAGGAAACCGCATCGGAGATCCTCCGCCGATGCTGACCGAATCCGATTGCAGAATCTCCAACGCACTGATCAGTCCTGGTGCCGTGATCGAGGGGGAGGTTAGCAACAGCGTGCTGTCTCCGATGGTACGGATTGAGTCCGGGGCGGTTGTCCGAGGATCGATCATTTTTGAGGGAGTGAAGGTGGAGCGGGATGCGGTTCTCGAGAACGTCATCGTTGATAAAAACGTGACGATCGGTGCCGGCGCAAGAATTGGCGGTCGATTCGACGAGTCAACGGCGGTGAACGAGTCTTTCCCGGGTTATCTGTATACGGGAATCACAATTATCGGCAAAAACGCTGTGATTCCCACCGGTGTGACGATCGGCAGAAATGTCCTGATCTACCCGGAAACCCGCTCGGGCATTCAACCACGGATGGTTGTTCCGGACGGAGCGACCATCGGAAGTGATGAGGAGGTCTGAATGGCACTGCCACCGGTATGCATGATCCTGGCAGGAGGGAAGGGAACCCGGCTGAATGCACTGGCATGGTTTCGGGCCAAGCCTGCTGTCCCGTTCGGAGGAATTCATCGGCTGATCGATTTCACTGTCTCTAATTCCTCCAATTCGGGTATTCACCGTATCGGAGTTCTGACCCAGTACCTTCCTTTATCTCTCATGGATCATCTCGGAGATGGATCATCATGGGACATGGCAGCCCGGACTCGTGTCATCAAGATATTACCTCCGCAGGAAGGCGCACATGCCAAGGACTGGTATCAGGGGACGGCTCATGCAATCCACCAGAATCTCGATTTCATGACCCAGGGCGCAGAACAGGAAGTCCTGATTCTCAGCGGAGACCACATCTATCACATGGATTATCGGGCGATGCTCGAGTTCCATCGTGCGAAGAAGTCTCATTTTACCATCGCCACCTTGCCCGTATCGCTGGAAGAGTCCCGTCGGTTCGGTATCGCCGTCACAGACTCAGATTTGAGAATCATCGACTTTCAGGAAAAACCGAAAGTGCCGAAGAACAACCTGGGATCGATGGGTATTTACATTGCTGACCGATCGACGCTGATTGAGCAGCTCGACGCAATCATCTCACGCGGAGAAACCGATATCGGCGCGAATCTTGTGCCAGGAATGATCCAGACACATCGTGTCTTTGCTTTCCCCTTTGATGGGTACTGGCGAGATGTCGGGACACTCGATTCCTACTGGGAAGCGAGCATGGATTTGTTGAATCCGGCGGCTTGCGGATTGAATCTGGCAGATTGGAATGTCCGGACCAATCCGGTGTGTTCCGAGCTGTTAAGACGGTCCCCCGTCAAGATCGGAGCGTCGGCCCGTGTCGAAAAATCATTCATTTCAGCGGGATGTCATATCGAGGGTTCCGTGATTCGCAGTATTCTGTCTCCGGGAGTGCATGTGGCTCGGGGAGCTGAAGTGCGCGATTCAATCATGTTCCATGATTGTATCATCGGCAGATCATCACGAATCCATCGAGTGATTGCGGATAAGCAGGTCCACATCGGAGAGAACGTATCGATCGGATGGGATGAGGAGCTGGCCTCGAATCGTGATTTTCCGGATCATTTCAAGATGGGCTTGAGTTTGTTAGGCAAACATAGCGTGATTCCCGATGAGGTGTCGATGGGTCGGCATTGCCTTGTCTATCCGGAAATGAAGGAGTCCTGCTGGCGTGATTCCCGACTCCCCTCCGGGAGCGTTATCCGCGATCCCGGTGCGCAAACCCTCTGAGTGCCGATCATCCGCCAGTCTCTTGGCTGAACCCATGTAACTGAAATCGAAATCACCTTGATTCCTGATGGTATTGAACCCATAATTAGAATTTGGGCGGGCCTATAACCGAACGAGGAGAAAAAGGAGATGTCCAGTCAACACACCGAAACGATTTGCACGTGTACCATCGAAAAAATCCTCGAGAATAACCGATTCGACCCGAATGCCTTGATTGCGATTCTGCAGGATACCCAGCGTGAGTTCGGGTACATTCCGAAGGATGCGATCGAGGAAATTGCGAAGCGTCTGTCCATCCCCGTATCCAGGGTGTACGCGGTGGCGACGTTTTACAAGGCATTCAAGTTGAGCCCGACCGGAAAGCACATTGTGAAAGTCTGCCTGGGAACAGCCTGTCACATCAAAGGCGGTCCGGATCTCATGCGGCAACTGGAGTCGGATCTTGGGGTCAAACCCGAGGAAGTCACGGCGGATGGCCAGTTCTCTTATGAAGCAGTCCGATGTGTCGGATGTTGCGGATTGGCGCCTGTGGTCATGATCGACGAGACTTTCTACGGGAAAGCGACTCCCAATCAGATGAAGAAAATTCTGAAAAATCACGAGGATTGAAGGAGGTACACCAATTGGAATTACGTGTCATACGAGACCTTCTGGGGGCCACTGTCCTGACCGGAGAGGATCATCTGGATCGCGATATCCTCTCCGTGCATGCCTCGGACCTGATCAGTCTGGTGCTGGCATCGAGCGCGCCGAATGCACTCTGGATCACCGGTCTTCTGGATCAGCAGATCATCAATACGGCCATGCTGTGCGATATGGTCGCCGTGGTGTTCGTGCTGGACAGAAAACCGACGCAGGATATCATCGATGCAGCCCGTCTCGATGGAATCCCCGTGCTTTCGACTGCGCTGACGATGTACGAAGCATCCGGAATACTCTTCTCCAAGGGACTCGATGCCGCCAGGCGCCACAAGTAAGGGGATCGTCTTGGCCGAGACAGCCGATGCCAGGTTTCGAAAACTGTTTTCGATCGAGGGTGGTAATTTTCAGGCAGCAGGATCCGTGTCCAAGCAGATCAAAATGATCCTGAAGCAGCTCAGTATCGATAATGATCTGATCTGGCGCGCCATGATCGTTGCCTATGAAGCCGAAATGAATGCGGTATTGTATGCCAGTTCCTGCGAGGTGACTCTGTCGGTTTCGACCCGTTGCGTGTCCCTTCAATTCAAAGACCGTGGCCCCGGAATCCCCGATATCGGACTGGCCATGACCGAAGGATACTCGACGGCCACACGAGAAATGCGTGAGAGAGGTTTCGGCGCTGGACTCGGATTGCCCAATATGAAAAAGACCGCGGATCGATTTCATATCGAGTCCGTGGTCGGAGAAGGTACCACCCTGCAGATGGAATTGGACCTTCCATGATGCAATGACGGTTTCTTCAGGAGGATGATTCGGTGGGAGCGCAAGATTCCTTTCATTCGATCAAAATCGATGAGCAACGATGCATCGGGTGCGTAACCTGTATGCATGCCTGTCCGGTCAAGGCAATCCGCATCAGAAACGGCAAAGCATCCGTTTTCAAGCATGATTTGTGCATCGACTGCGGAGAATGTCTGCGGGTCTGTCCCGTCCAGGCCGTTCAGAGCATGACGTCGAAAGTCGTCGAACTGACCCAGTTCAAAATCAAAGTCGCGCTTCCTTCACCCGTTCTGTACGCCCAGTACTCCGATGCGACCACCCCCAACGATATCCTGCTCGCGCTGCATAAACTCGGGTTCGATCATGTCTACGATATGGCCTTGAGTTGTGAGATGGTGTTGATCGCCATGGAGGAATATCTGAATCGGATGACGGATGTGCGCCCGATCATATCGAACTACTGCCCGGCCGTCGTTCGCCTCATTTTGAAAAACTACCCCAACCTGATGGATCGGGTCATCCCGATCGAAGTGCCGCGGGAAGTGGCTGCCAAGCAGATACGAAAATCACTCGCCGCCGAAATGAACGTCGATCCAACCGAAATCGGCATCTTTCATCTCACACCCTGTCCGGCCAAGCTGATCTCCATCCAGAAACCGATCGGTGTCGAACGCTCCAATCTCGACGATGCCATCGCCATCCGCGATATCTACATCCCGCTGCTCAATGCTCTGAAGGAAGTCGGTGATGAAGACCTGATCCTGCAGAAATCCAGCGGGGTCGGAATCAGTTGGGCCACCAGTCGCTCCAACGTCGGCGGTCTCCCACAACACCGATCCCTGACCGTCCGCGGTCTCGAGGAAGTGATCCACATCCTGGATCAGGTCGAGGCTGGCAAACTGACCGACATCGATTATCTCGAATGCGCAGCATGCCCGGGTGGGTGCGTGGGCGGGCCATTGGTCGTCCAGAACCGCCATGTCGCGACGGCCCACGTCGACACTCTGATCGAGCAGTACGGCGTCCGAACCCGTCTCGATCGACGGAAAATCCTGCGCAGTTACGAAGAAAATTATCTCATTCCCGGATTGCACCGGAAAACCCGTGCGGTTTCTAATGAACAGGTGGATCTGGTCAAGGCTCTCGAGATCATGAATCAGGTCGAAGAGACCATCGGACGATTGCCGGGTATGAACTGCGGTGCGTGTGGCGCGCCGGATTGCCGGACGCTCGCGGAGGACATTGCAGCGGGTGATGCCGTACTGACGGATTGCGTGTTTATGAAAATCAAGGAGTTGGAAGATGAAGTTGAAGGACATCGTCGAAAAAGCTGATCTGCAGGTTTTCCATGCGGGAGAATCCTGGGAACACGAAGCCGGTCCCGGATATGTCGGCGATCTGTTGAGCGACGTTATAGCGTCCGGCCGGAAGAACATGCTCTGGATCACGATTCAGGTTCATGAAAACATCGTCGCCGTCGCCTCACTCAAAGATCTCGCCGGAATCATCCTCGCCAAGGGTAATCAACCCCATGACGATACCCTCACTGCCGCCCGTTCCGAGAACATCACTCTGCTCGGGTCACGCCTGAACGCCTATCAGTTGATCGAAAAACTGGTTGGACTCGGAGTGTCGGGAAACGCCTGAATCGTGATCATCCACGCTGATCTCCACATCCATACCTGCCTGTCCCCGTGCAGCGATCTCGAAATGTCGCCTCAGGCGATCGTCGAGTCCGCTCTCACAAAAGGCCTCGGATTGATCGGAATCAGCGATCATAACTCGGCTCAAAATGCGCGTGCCGTCATCGACGCAGGCCGTAAACGCGGACTCGCGGTGCTGCCCGCGATGGAGGTGTCGAGTCTGGAGGAGGCGCACGTGCTGTGCGTGTTCCCGGACATCGAGGCCGCACTGGAGTTCCAATCCGGAGTATACCGGAACATCGAGCAGGCTCCCGATTCGCCGATCACCCAGGACCAGGTTCTCGCAACTGAATTCGATGAGGTCGACGGGTTTTGCCCCTATCTGCTCTTCTCCTCGTCTCAGATGACGCTCCGGTCCATCGTCGATCAGATCCACGCGCTCGATGGAATCGCCATCGCCGCTCATATCGACAGACCCTCATTCAGCGTGATCAGTCAACTCGGCTTTATTCCACCTCACATCCGCTTCGATGCGCTCGAAATCTCCGCCAATCTCGAGTTGCGGGATGCCGCGGATCGGTTTCCTGAATATTCCATGTGCCCATTCATCACCAATTCGGACGCCCATTATCTGCATGATATCGGGCGGGTCTTCACCCGGTTCGACATCCCCGCACCAACCTTTCTGTGCATCCGCGACGCTCTGCATAACCGAAACGGCTGCCGGATTGTAACTGCCGCATGAAAGAACTCGCCCTCCACATCCTCGATATCGCCGAGAATTCAATTCGAGCGCATGCGGACCTCATTGAAATTGAGATCGTTGAGTCCGAAGAACGTAACGAACTGACGATGACGATCACGGATAATGGTGAGGGGATGGACGACGAGACGCTGCGCCGGGTCATGGATCCATTCTTCACCACGAAAACGGTCCGCCGAATCGGTATCGGGCTGTCGCTGCTGGATCAGGCGGCACGGCAAACCGGAGGCGGGACGACGATCGAGTCGGCGCGGGGGAAGGGAACACGGATGTCTGCCCGCTTCACGCTCGATCATGTCGACCGGCAACCCGTCGGTGATCTCGCAACGACAATGTCGATCCTGATCGGCGGCAATCCATCGATCGATTTTGTGTTGCGTCATGATCGGGGGAATGACGGATTTCTGTTCGATACGCGATCGCTCAGGGAAGAACTCGGAGATGTTGATCTGAATGAACCGGAAGTGTTGAGTTTTATCGCCGGTCTCGTTCGCGAGCGCCGGAATCTATCGGATGAAAGTGTGTCAGGATAAGGGAGTATCAAGGGAGGCGTTATGGGAAAACTGACGATTGAAGAGCTGAGAAAAATCAGGGAAGGTGCACGAAAAAGCAGGGATCTGCGTGAGGCTCAGGGAAAGAGCCGGATCACGGTCCATATGGGAACCTGTGGAATCGCATCGGGCGCTCGCGATGTCATGGACGCGCTGCTCAAGGCAATCGAAACGCATCATATCGAAGGAGTGCTCATTACGACTTCGGGATGCGCCGGCCTGTGCAGCATGGAACCGATGGCGACCGTCGAGTTTCTGGATCAACCACCCGTCAAGTATGTTGAACTGGATGCCGAAAAAATTGTCCGCATCCTTCTCGAACACGCGGTCGAGGGGAAAATCGTCGAGGAATACGCGCTCGCAATCGGCAGCGAGAAAATGAGTTGATCATTCGAAATATCACGTCCGGCGCATGCGATGATTGTCATGAGCCGCAATCCCGCTGAAGGGGGGAGACATGGATAAGTTCCGAAGTCATTGTCTGATCTGCACAGGAACCGGGTGCGTATCGAATGGTGCTTTCGAAGTGAAAAAAGCGCTTGAAAATGCTCTTAAAAAAAGAGGTCTCGAGAAGGAAATCCAGGTGGTCGGAACCGGTTGCAACGGGTTTTGCGAACGCGGCCCCGTCATGGTCGTTCAACCGGAAGGGATTTTTTATCAGCGTTTAAAAGTTAAGGATATTCCTCATCTGGTCGATGAACACTTCCTGAAGGGCCGTCCGGTCAAGGAAATGATGTATTCGCCCGGACGACGGGAACCCCGAGTTCCACTGATGCGCGATATTGGGTTTTTCAAGGATCAGGTTCTGATTGCGTTGAGAAACCGAGGCCGGATCGATCCTGAAGTCATTGAAGACTACATTTCCCACGACGGCTATGCCGCACTGGAAAAAGTCATCCTGCAGATGTCGCCTGCCGATGTGCTCGCGGAAATAAAAAAATCCCAGCTTCGGGGGCGTGGCGGGGCCGGATTCCCGACCGGTATGAAATGGGAATTCTGCAGGAACGCTGTCGGAGATCGGAAATTCATTATCTGCAACGGAGACGAAGGGGATCCCGGCGCATTCATGGACCGATCCATCCTCGAAGCCGACCCGCATTCGGTCATCGAGGGGATGATTATTGGAGCCTATGCGATCGGCGCTCAGGAAGGCATCCTGTATGTCCGCGATGAATATCCGCTCGCCATTCACCGCCTCAATATCGCCATCGTTCAGGCACGGGACTTCGGCCTCCTGGGCAACGGGATTCTCGGATCGGATTTCAGCTTCGATCTGAGGGTAATCCGTGGAGGCGGCGCGTTTGTTTGCGGTGAAGAAACTGCGCTGATTGCAAGCATGGAAGGGCGTGACGGACGCCCGCGCTTTCGACCACCATTCCCCGCTCAAAAAGGACTCTGGGGGTATCCGACAAACATCAACAATGTCGAAACCTGGGCCAACGTCCCACCGATCATTCTCCAGGGCGCAGACTGGTTTACCGCTCTCGGAACCGAAAAAAGCAAGGGAACCAAGATTTTTTCACTGGTCGGTGCGGTCAAAAATTCGGGACTCGTCGAAGTCCCGATGGGCATCACGATCCAGAAGATCGTCTATGACATCGGCGGAGGGATTCCGAACAATCGAAAACTGAAGGCTGTCCAGATCGGCGGGCCATCAGGCGGCTGTATCCCCGTCGAACTCAGAGATACGATCATCGATTACGAATCTCTGACCGCAACGGGTGCAATCATGGGATCAGGTGGTCTGGTCGTCATGGACGACAGTACATGCATGGTGGAAGTCGCCCGGTACTTTCTCGAATTCACTCAAAGTGAATCCTGCGGGAAATGTACGTTTTGCCGGATCGGCACGAAGCGCCTCCTCGAGATTCTCACCCGGATTACAGAAGGGAATGGCCGTCCGAGCGATATACCGCTCCTGCAGGATCTGGCATCGAAGATCCGCGACGCGAGTCTATGCGGACTGGGCCAGACAGCACCCAATCCCGTCCTGACGACTCTGAAGTACTTCCGATCCGAGTACGAAGCCCATATCTTCAATAAGCGCTGCCCGGCACTCCACTGCTCCAAACTCGTCAACTACATCATCCTCGATTCCAAATGCATCGGATGCACGAAATGCGCACGCTCATGCCCCTCATCCGCCATTACCGGTAAGGTTAAAAATCCGCACCTCATCGTGCAGGAAAAGTGTATCAAATGCGGGGAATGCTTCAGAATCTGTCCGGTTTCCGCGATTGTCAAAGCGTGACGGCCGCCAGAGTCGATCGAGAGGAGAATTACAATGGCAAAAGTTAAAATGACGATCAATTCGACCAAAGTGACCGCCGATTCAAACCAGACGATTCTCGAGGTGGTCCACGAGCAGAAGCTCGATCATATTCCGAATCTCTGCCTGGAAAAGCAGCTTGAACCGTTCAATTCATGCTACCTCTGCCTGGTCGAAATCAAGGGCCGAGAGAAACTCGTACCGGCCTGCTCGACCAAAGTTTCCGAAGGCATGCAGATCGAAACGCATTCCGAACGCGTGCTCAACGGACGACGCGCCAGCCTTGAACTGCTGCTATCGAATCACTATGCGGATTGCCTGCCTCCCTGCGCGCTGAGATGCCCTGCTGGAGTCGATATCCAGGGCTACATCGCTCTTGTCTCGGCCGGCAAGTATCAGGAAGCCGTATCTCTGATTAAGCAAACCAATCCACTCCCCGCAGTGTGCGGCCGTGTGTGCACCCGCCCCTGTGAACTGGCCTGCCGTCGCAACCTTCTTGATAAAAATGTCGGCATCGACTTTCTCAAACGATTCGTCGCCGACTTCGATCTGGAGACCGCGGCTCGACATGTTACACCTCAACTGCAACCGTCGAAGAATCGACGTGTAGCCGTTATCGGATCGGGTCCCGCTGGCCTGTCCGCCTCGTACTATCTGAAAGTCAGAGGATACGATGTCACGATGTTCGAAGCGATGCCGGAAGCCGGCGGAATGCTGCGTTATGGTATCCCTTCATATCGTCTGCCATTCGATGTGCTGGATCGGGAAATCGATACTATCCTCGAATTGGGGGTGGAACTCAGAACGAACATGCGTCTGGGAGAAGACATCACGATACGGAGTCTCCTCGAGAAAGACCGATACTCGGCAGTCTTTCTGGGACTCGGTGCATGGGACAGCAAATCGCTCGGAATCCCGGGACAGGATGCAGAGGGGATTCTCTCGGGTATCGAATTCCTCGAAGAACTCGGACATGGCAAACAGCCTGAGATCCGGGGCCGCATCGTGGTGGTGGGTGGAGGCAATACGGCCATCGACTGTGCGAGAAGTTCGCTGCGTCTCGGTGCGGACGAAGTCGTCCTGCTGTATCGCCGGACCCGCAAGGAGATGCCTGCCAATTCAATGGAAATCGACGCTGCGGAACATGAAGGTGTCCAGATGCATTTCCTCGCGGCTCCCGTCGAGGTGGTCGTTGAAAACAATCGTGTGAGAGGAATTAAATGCGTCAAGATGGAATTGGGTGCACCCGATGAGAGCGGTCGGCGGCGACCGGTCGTCGTGCCGGGGTCGGAGTTTATTGTCGACTGTGATTACATCTTCGCGGCCATCGGCCAGAGTCCACAAGTCGATCTGTTCGCTGACGCAAAGAAGAAAATCCTCCTGCCCGAATCCGCGAAAATCACGCTGACGAAATGGGGAACCGTCTCGGTCAGACCCGATACATTTGAAACCGATACCGAAGGAGTGTTCGCCGGCGGAGACATGGTATCCGGCGCGGCGACGGCGATCGAGGCGATCGCAGCGGGACGCAAGGCCGCACATGCCATCGATACGTTCCTCTTGAACGGAATCGCACAACCCGAACCGTTTATCTTCAACAGCCGGAAGGACGACTTCCGGGAGGTTAACCAAACCGATCTGCGTTATACGCGACTGATTGATCATCATCCCATGCCGGAACTCGATCCTCACGCACGAGCGAAAACCTTCGATGAAGTTGAGCAAGGCTACGCGGAACCGGTTGCCGTCGAAGAAAGCCGGCGTTGTCTGGAATGCGGATGCGAGGCGCTGTTCGACTGCAAACTCCGCCAATACGCATCGGAATACGGCATCGAGGTGAAAAGCTACAAGGGAGAAGCCAACGAGTATCGACTCGATCAATCTCACCCCTTCATCGAACTCGATCCCAACAAGTGCATTCTATGCGCACGCTGCATCCGCATCTGTTCCGAGGTCGTCGGCACGGCTGTATACGGCTTTGAGACGCGCGGGTTCAGTACCATCGTCCGTCCGGAACTTGGGAAGAATCTGATCGAGACCGACTGCATCTCCTGCGGACTGTGCGTCGGCACCTGCCCGACAGGTGCGATCGTTGCGAAGAGTTCATTGCCAAAACCGGGACCCTGGGCGCTGACAAAAACCCGCAGTGTGTGCAATTTCTGTGGAGTCGGCTGTCGTCTCGAACTGAATCATCTCGGTGATACGATGGTCAAAATCACAGCGGATGAGCATGACAGTCCGACACGTGGGAATCTCTGTGCCTTCGGACGATTCGGGAACGGCTTCATCCAGCATTCAGAACGGCTTCGAACTGCTCTGATATCCAAGGGAAAAACGCTGGAAAGCACATCGCTCGAAACGGCGTTTCATTCCGTTGCTAAAGCCATTCGAGATGATATCCGCAAGATTCCGGGCGATCAGATCGCTGTATTTGTTTCTCCGAGGCTCACCAATGAAGAGATGTACGTGATCCAGAAATTTGCACGCGTGGTGCTGCACACACACAATGTTGCATCCGTGACCAGTGCGCGCACCGACATCATCGACCCCTCCATCCAATCCACTCTGAGCTATCGGGCTCTGGAACGGGCTGGCGCCATTCTGATCGGTCTGGCGGATCCGCGGCGCGATAATACTGTGACCGATTTTATGATTCGCCGGGCGAAACGCTCCGGAAGCAAGGTCGTCTACGTTCATTCCGAGGCGAATCGGCTGTCGCGGGAGGCGGACGTCTGGCTGAAGATCCGAGTTGGCTCCGATTACGCAGCTCTCAAAGGTGTTCTCAAAGCCCTCCTCGAACAAGCCCCAGACGTTTCTGCAATTCCCGATACATTCCGAAAGACGCTCGAGAAGATCTCCGTCAAGTCGATCGTCAAGGCGACCGGTGTGGATTGGATCGAGTATCAGAAGGCCGCAGCGGTTATGCGCGATGCGAAAGATAGGGCGGTCGTGACCGAACGGCATCTCAACGGATTGCGTACACCGGGCGATCTGCATCTTATGCGCGCGATCGCCTGGATGCTCGATGCTCCGATCGGTGTAATGAACGAGAATGCCAACGAACAGGGACTCATGGATCTGGGACTGATACCCGGATTTCTTCCGGGATACCAGTCGATTCACGATGCATCGGTTGTTTCGCGAGTCGAGAAAGCCTGGGGAGAGCCCCTCAACGGTATTCCGGAAGGTTCGACCGATCTTCTGACTGCTCTGATCGATCATCGATTCAAGGCTGTCTTTGTTTTCGGAGAAGATCTGATGGCGCTGAAACCGTTTCGAACTCCCATTCAGAAAGCGCTGAAAAAATTGGAGTATCTCTGCGTCACCGATACGTTCCTGACAGATACAGCTAAACAAGCGGATATCGTGCTTCCACTGTGCACGTTTGCAGAAAGCGAAGGAACAGTTACCAACAGCATGCGGGTGATTCAGCCGATTCATCAGGCAATCGCACCGATCACGGGATATCAAAATTGGCAACTCATTGCGGAGATCGCACAGTTACTCGGGATGCGCTACAAATTCAGATACACATCGCTCAGGGATATTCATGTCGAGATGAAGCATGTGATTCCAACACATGCAGCCGTCGATTTCTCGGATGAATCCGGCGAAAGCACATGGGATCTCGAAGCGTTCCCACTTGACCACTTCAGTCCGAATGCAGAATCCCTTCGCATGGACGACACGGCGATCAATCTGAAATCGACGTGGATGTCGAATGTCCATCGGACGATCTTCCGGGATATCTGGATGAAGGACGGTCTGGGTGGACGAGATCCGGGGTATTTTGTCGAGGTGGAGTGAAAACAGAGGACGGATTTGATCTTCCGGATGGGAAGCTGCCCTACCCGGTTCGTCCGGGTGATGCTCCATTCCGATCGCTGGAACGACTGATCGATTCGTCCGTCGGGCAGAGTCTCATGGAGGCCAAGCGGGAGATCCGTTCGCATGCGGTGCATGAGTTGGAACTTCTCGATAGCCTCCATCAGGATCTAGTCCGACGGGCTCAGGCGATCATCGAGAAGGCGAAGCGCGACCTGGAACTGCATGATGTGCCCATGTTCGGAGCGAAAATCCGGGGGAAGTGCTACTATCGCTATCGGAAGACGAATGGCGATCCATCCGATTTTTTTTCGATTCTCGAACCTTCGGAGTACCGGCAGGCCGATGCGGACGCGGAATTCCTCGGCGCGTACCGGCTGAACGAGGACAGTTCGTGGACAGTGATCGACAATTCGGACAAACAGGCGTCGGCGATCTGAATCCCCGGCGGTATCACGCCGTCCTGTTTCTCTTCATTTTCCTGTGCAGCGGCTTGTTGCTCTCTCCGCGGCTTCGTCATGACGGACTGGTATACGTTTCGACATCTCGATCCATCCTAATCGACGGAGATCTGAACACTTACAACGAAGACGCCTACTTCACCAATCCGGGATGGAACGATGTCTCCCGCCGGATCGCTCTCGGAAAACCCCGAACGATCTTGAAGTATTTTTCCCGGGATGAGTTTACCGAGCGCGGTTATCGGTTCGCTTTGTTCCCGGCAGGCAACACGATGTTCTGGCTGCCCCCCTGCGTCATTGCATCGCTGTTATGTTCCAGAGACACCGATTCCGGTGATGGCTCGTGTTCGGGATACACGGACGGTTGGATCGGTGTCCTGACAGTATGGACCATGATTTGGTTTTTAGTCGCTCTGCTGGTCTCTCTTCGTGTGCTCGGAGCATTCTTCAGCCCCTTGATCAGTGCGCTTGCGATCATGGCCGTGATCGGCACTGGGAACATCCTTCCCTTCATCGTCATCGATCCGTGCTTCTCGCATTCGATCGATTTCTGTATCCACGCCTTTTGTCTCTATCTGTTCGTCCGAACATCGGATCATCCCGCTGCGTCGAAGTGGTTTCTGTGGGGTGCTCTGATTGGATTCGCTGTGATTGTACGCTATCAGGATCTGTTTATGCTGGTGTTTCCGGCCTTGGCGATGATCCGGATCTATGCGCATGAGCGAAGCGGGCGTGTGGCGGGCCGGTCAATCCTGCTGTTCTGTGCTGGCTTTTTCTTGTACCTGTCCGTCCAGGCTGTGTACTGGAAAGTGATGACGGGATCGTTCTGGATTCCACCATCCGAATTCGGAGCGGCGGATCTGCCCAGCCTGAATCCGTGGGCGCCGCAAGTGTTGCCGATGATGTTTTCGAGGTTTCACGGGCTTTTTTCATGGATGCCGGGATGGGGGCTTGCCGTCGTCGGCCTCGCATTTTTCTTCCGAAGGAATCGCTGGCTGGCGTCCGCGATCGTGATTGTCCTGATCATGCATGCATTTTATACCGCGTCCCGCTCAGAATGGTGGAATCTCGGCTTCAGTGTCCGGCGTTTTTCGGGACTGGGCATCTGCTTCATGCTGGGGATGGCTGCCCTGCTGGATCGATGCCGTGTGAACCGGTTTGCAGGTGCGGCCGCGGCGGCCTTGCTCGTGATTCTTGTGCTGTGGAACGTCCTGTTCCTGGGCGTTTTTTACGCGGATCGGATTCAGGATCGTAACGCAGATCCGCTCAACCGCATGATCCGATCATCCGCATCGACGGCGCGGTATGATTACGGTTGGATTGGTCCGCGATTCGATCGGATCGGCATTCTGACCGACGGATTCCGTGCTTGGTTGATCAATCATGCCATCGTCCCCTCGGCGATTCTCGGCGGCCATGCCACTTTTCCGGATAGGATGACACTATCCATCGTCGCCTTGTGTCTACTCGCCGCAATGATGCTTCTCGTAATCGAGCGCACCATGTCCCGGATGCCGCGGCTTCGGCGCTTCCTTGCTCGCTCCGCCGTTCTCCTCACCATCGCGCTTCCGCTACTCTACTCCTGTTTGTTTGTTTGTCTCGATGCCCTGACGATTCCGCAGCCGATCCTTCGATATGGCGCCACGGGCAACGATCTCGAGGCGATGCGATTGAGGATCCGTTCCGGTGGGGTGTTCTGGGGCGAGAACATCTGGCGGACCATCCCAGTGGCCGGTGACCGGTTTCGATTGCCTACGACCCTTGCTTTCAGCCGCCTGAGTTTGCTTATCGAGTATCCATCGGGTTGTAACAGTGGGGTGTCCCCACTTGTCGTTGGCATCACCTCAACGACTTCTCCATACCGTGAGCTGATCTGTGAAGCGATTCGTGTGATCGACGCGGCCGAGATTCGACGCTCGATCGGATCTCTGAATGAGGGGATGCAGTTCACCGTTCTGAATTACAGCCTACCGGATGAGGCGGACTCCGCCACATGTTCGAATCTGGAACTCCGACCGGTGGAACAATCCGGTGACGAAAGCCCGGTCAGACTGATATCGATCGGATATCGCTGAGATCCACAGGGCGGTCCCGCATCAATCGTTCGATGTCGTCGATCTCCTTGGGAATGGCTGCTGAGAGATTCCGGTGGCCCGCCTGCGTCACGAGAACATCATCCTCAATCCGAATGCCGATACCGAGATCCGGGAGGTACAACCCGGGTTCGACCGTGATGACGGTTCCGGGCTTCAGCGGAGAACCGGGGAGCGCGATCACGTCATGTGTATCGAGTCCCAGCATGTGACTGACACCATGGGTGAAATACCGGTTGATCTCATCGGGATCCTTGATCAGATTCAGCCGGAGCATTCCATCTGTGAGTACCGTTCGGGTGACTGCGTTGAGTTCTTTGAACGTGATTCCCGGGCGCACCGCATCGATGGTCGCTTTATTTGCGCCGAGCACGATCGCGTAGATGTCTCGTTGAAGATCCGAAAAGCGTCCGGAGGCAGGAATCGTCCGGGTGATATCGGCCGAGTAATGTTCGAATTCGGCTCCGACATCGAGCAAAATGAGGTGCTCGGACTCGATACGGCGATTCAGGGTCGTATAATGCAACACGGTTGCACTCGGTCCTGCGGCGATGATCGGCTGGAATGCAACGGTGCAACCTTCATACTGCAGCTCGAAGTTGAGGTGTGCCTGAAGCTGATACTCGAATAAACCCGGTCGAGCCGAATTGAGCATCGCCATGATCCCTTTCTGGGTGATGTCGATGGCCCGACAAATACGCTCGATCTCCCAATCCTGCTTCTGCTCGCGTGCCTCATGCATCAAATTCGCCGCCGTTTGAAATCGAAGATGGGGGTAACGTGACTGGATCTTATGCAGGAGTTGAATTTCGGGGGTGAGATAGGCTTCGAGATTAACCGGTTGATAATCCACATAACAGGTTTCCGCTCGATCAAGCACTCGATCGATCAATCCTGAAAATCCGGAAACCGGTGAGCATTTTTGAATACCCGAGCTGATTTTGACATCGCATATGGCCGGCCGATATCCGAACCAGTGCGCATCGCGCTCGGATATCTCCTCGAGAAACAACACTTCATCGAATGTCGATCCGTCCCGAAACATCACAAAGATCGCACCAGGATGCTCATAGCCGGTCAGGTAGACGAAGTTCTTGTTCTGACAGTACGGATAATCCGAATCACCATTGCGGAGCTTCGGAAAAGCAGCAGGAAAAATGGCCACGGAACGGTCCGGGAGGCGTGCAGCGATCCGTGAACGGTTGGCGGCGAGAATCGATGCTGTGCAGGTGTTCATGATACTCCGAGATGTGATTGGGTTATCCGACTAAAAGCGGAACGTCAGACCCAGAACCGAATCGACCCAGCTCGATCGGATGGCGTGATCGCCGATTTCCGCAGAATAGTAAACCGACTGGAACCGGATTCCCCAATTGAGAATCGGGAAGAACTCGAAACCCGCACCCGCATCCCAGCCTATGTCTTTGCCGTCTTCACCAAAGCCAAGGAGTTCCTGGCCTTCGGCTGAAAAGTAGCACGGACCTCCGATCAGGAAAATGCGGAAGTGTTCCGGAAGTGGATACGCGACAACACCGTTGATTGCGAAGGAATTGAATTCAAGATTATCGCGGGTGGACGATTCAAGAATATAGTCGAATTTCTGATGATTGAAGGCGATTCGCGTTCCGAGGAACGGATAGGCCATGTACTCCAGATTCAACCCGAAGGAATAGTTCCCATCGATCATCTCATCGAACGTTTCTGTCGGAATCGTAAACCCGGTTTCGAATGACAGTGCCCAGGGCCCGAACTTGGGACCAGCAGCGTTGGAAATGGCAATCGGTATGAGTGTCACCATGAGAAGAATGAGCGGGAGCCGAAAGGTCTTCATGAAAAATCCTCCTGAAATCGGAAACGGCGGATGAGGCATTCCAGCCAATACTCTACTTGTATTACGCTTCACAAGTCCAATGAAATCAAAAATTTTACAAGTGCGAGATTGGCATTGAAAAGAAGGAGGGTTCCCCTTATATAAGAGTTTACGGCATGGCGAAAGGACATCGTGCCGACTCCAAAATGGATCCATCCGTTCGATTCTGGAAAGGAAACCGATCATGAATTCTATCTCTGATGCCTTTATCCGTGCGATTCCGAAATCGGAACTCCATGTTCACCTCGACGGTTCGATCCGGTTGAGCACATTGATTGATCTGGCTCGTTCGCGGAACATTTCGTTGCCCTCGTTCACCGAAGCCGGTCTGAAGGAACTGGTCTTCAAAACGCAATACAAGAATCTCGTTGAGTATCTCGAAGGCTTCGCCTACACGGTTGCCGTGATGCAGGATGAAGAATCGATCGAACGAATCGCGTTTGAACTCGCCGAGGATTGCTGGAACGAAGGCATCCGGTATCTCGAAGTCCGCTTCGCTCCACAGCTGCATGTGTCCCGCGACCTGTCGATCGAGCAGATTCTCTGCGCCGTCAATCGTGGATTGAATCGGCTGGCAACTCGCGTAAATACCACTCCTGCGATCATGAATGCCGAGGAACCGGCTTTTCATTACGGAATCATCTGTTGTGCCATGCGCATGTTCAGCGAAACGTTCTCGGAATACTTCAAGCAGTTTTCAGAAGTCCATCGCTTCTCCTCGACCAAACGACTCCGGGATCTGGCATCCCAGGAACTGGCTCTGGCGGTCGTCCACACGCGGGATCGTCTGGGTATTCCGATTGTCGGGTTCGATCTGGCTGGGAAGGAAGAAGGGTATCCTGCGGAGGATCATATCGAGGCATTTCGGATCGCGCATCGGCACTTTCTGAAGAAAACCGTGCATGCGGGTGAGGCGTATGGTCCGGAAAGCATCTTCCAGGCGATCACCGATCTCTATGCTGACCGCATCGGTCACGGATATCATCTCTACAGTCAGCACCTGATCCGAAATCCATCGATCCAATCACCAGACGAGTACATCGAGAAACTCGCACAGTATATCGCCGATCGCAGGATTACTCTCGAGGTCTGTCTCACGAGTAATGCCCAGACCATGCCGGATCTCAAGGACTGGGGCAGTCACACGTTCGGCAAGTTCCTTTCAGCGAACCTGAGTGTCACGCTGTGCACGGACAACCGGACGGTCTCGAATACAGACCTTTCCAGTGAGATATCACTGGCGGTCAAATCGTTCAATCTGACACCCCGTAAACTGAAGAACATCGTGATTTACGGGTTCAAACGCAGCTTTTTCCCTGGATCGTATGCCGAAAAACGGAAGTATGTGAGACAGGTCAGTGAGTATTACGAGAAGCTGGAGCGGGCGGAAAACGCCCGGCAGGATGCAACTCACTCAGTGTAGTGCCATGACTTATTGCACAATTCGTTGATCCTGGCGATTTCCTGTTTCGAGTTGTCGAGAAGCGACCGGGCGATAGTGCCTTCATGCGCGCCGGGGGTTTCGTGATCGAGTTTTTCGATGTTTGTTTCCACTTTATGAAGGGAATCCTTCACCGATTTCACCGTTTCCGCCAGCATTGAAAAATGATCGTTG